>JAPLMG010000280.1 GCA_026387165.1 Candidatus Omnitrophota bacterium | reverse complement strand
CATATCCTTGTTTTTCGATCATATATCTTTAGATTCTTCGGCCCCTCCGGGGCCTCAGAATGACATACTCTTTAACGCTCTTAGTGTCTTTTGTGCCTCTTTCTCTTTGACCCTCTCGATGGCAAACCCTGCGTGCAGGAGCACGTACTCGCCTATCCTGGGCGCTTTTATGAGCGAGAAGTTCGCCTTCCGCCTCAAGCCGGACGACTCGACGAACCCTTCGCCGCCCTTAACCTCAACTATCCTCATCGGCACTGCTAAGCACATGCGTCCACCTCTATCAGCGATCTTGTATTGCGTATTGCGTATTGTGTATTGCGTAATAGATTAAAGTCATAATCTCGCGTTCGCTATTGCGATCTGCCCTATCGGTATACCTGAATCATTTGTCTGTACGTTTCGGTGAACATATGTCTTGAAACTATTCTGATTCAGCAGATTTACCGCTCTGTCCGCCAGATATCTATTCTGGAACACTCCGCCTGATAATACAACCTTTTTTATCTTCGCCTTCCTGGCCGCGCTTAATATCATCTCCGCTACAGAATTGTGGAATTTGGCTGATATTACCGGAGCGGCTGCCTTTTTTTCAATATCCCGAACTATTCCTTTTATAATATTAGCGCTATTATCTGAGCTATAACTACCCTCAATACCTATCGCAACTATTTTTTCCAACTCTATCGGTAATTCCGCCTCAAAATTTGCTCTTTCTTTATTCAGGATCATGCTGCCTGCCGCGTCGAAAAATCTTCCCATGCTCGACGTAAGAGGCGAATTTATATTCTTATCGATCATACCCCTTAATGCCATCCATCTTTTCTTATCAATACTCTTTACAAAATCTGTCTTTAATTTCAGAAAGTTCTCTCCAAGTGCCGCATATAAATAACTGGCCGCCATGCGCCACGGCTCTTTTATAGCCATATCACCTCCCGGCATTGGTATATAGTCAAGATGCGCCACCCTTTTAAGATTCTTCAGGCCCCCGATAAAGAATTCGCCGCCCCAGATATTACTGTCGATGCCGTAGCCCGTTCCGTCAAACGCCACTCCCAATACGTCGCCCTCGATATTATTATCAACGATGGCGCTGGCGATATGCGCCTCGTGATGCTGCACCTTAAAAATAGGGACACATCCCATTTTTTTATTTGCCGTCCTACCGGAAAAATGGGATGTGTCCCTATTTTTACTATTTTTATTTTTCACTGCGAACCGGGTTGAGAAATAGTCCGGATGCGGATCGCACGCGACGATCTGCGGCCTGATATTAAGCTTCTTCTCCGCTATGCTTACCGCTTTTTCATACCTGGTGAGATTATCGAGATCCGAAAGATCGCCGAATCCGTCAAACAGATACGCCTTATCGTCCTTAGCAAGCGCAAACGCCCCCTTCAGATCCGCGCCGCAAGCCAGGATGGGTTTTTTTACCTTAAACGACAACTCGATTGTCTTCATGGGTAAGCTGATATTATAGCAGATTTAAGCGCCCCTGACTTCCTCTATTTTTTCGCTTTAACAGTCAGGCGGACCTTGCGGGGCGTTGCCTCAGGCCTTGGTCGGAACTCCCGGTGTCCGCCTTCCGCGTCAGGCTGGGAGACCGGGAGTTCCGACTATACCACTTTAGTAAAATTTTTCTTCTTGGCTATCAGGGGTCCCCCGAGGGATGGGGTATGGAGCGGGACGTAAAAATCGCGAGCGGGTATGGTTTTTTGGCCCGCTATACCGTATAGCCAAAAAGAGCGAGCGATTTTTCCGAGTTCAATTTTCCACGCTGGGGAAAATTGAACGATCCCGCGAAATACCCCACCCGAGAGGGGAACCGCCCAAAGAGAAAAATTATTAGAACAGGAATACTGCTGAGGCGACGACGGTGGCGTAGTTGCCTTCGGGGCCGATTATCGCGGTCTGCGTGATATTGGAGGTGCGGATTATCTTATCCTTAAGCTGGTATATCTCTTTATTCTCATCCCACGACTTATCCTCATCGAATTCCAATCCGAGCGTAGACGCCAACATTTCTACAGCCAGGTCTTCCGCAATATCTCCGGCGACCTTTTCGTTCTGTCCGAAAGCGTGGTGTTCGCTCAAGTATCCGTGGGCGTTGGGATCGGCCGGCACGGCGCAGCCCACGCTGGCGGCGATAAGGCGGTGCGGCTCGTTCGAACAGCCTCTGGATACCACCGCGTATGTTATCATGCCGGGAACGAGCTCCTTCAGGCCTTCATTCTTGGATATGACCTTACATTCGGGCGGAAGTATGCTTGAGACGTGGACGAGGTTGCACTTTTCTATTCCGGCATCGCGCAATGCCAGCTCGAAGCTCCGGAGCTCCGCTTTGTGGACGCCTACGCCTTTCGTGAGGAACATCTTCTTCGGAACGAGCAGATGCCTTCTGGGAACCAGCAGCATATTTTATCCTTCTATCCTTCGGCGCGGCCTAACTTTATCAAAGGCCTTGCTCACCCCTCGACCTTGCTCGGGATGAGCCCTGAGCTTTTGCCGAAGGGCTCAGGATAAAACCCTGAGCTTGCCGAAGGGTTTTATTTCTTCATTGGGAATACATATCCCAAAAGCCTGTAAACGAGCTTCGCCGCCAGAAAATCCGACGACACCTGCCCTTTTATGGGGCAGAGCTCCACTACATCAAATCCCACTATCTTTTTATCTTTTGATACCTCGCGCAAAAGGTCGAGCGTCTCATACCAGCCTATTCCGCCCGGCTCAGGCGTCCCGACCGCGGGCATCAGCGACGGATCGAAGACATCAAGGTCTATGCTCACATAGACATGCTCGCTCAAACCGCGCGAGATGACATCTTTCCATAAAGGCATTTCCAGGATATCGTAGGCGCTCACCGTCTTGACCTTGCCATTGGCCTGGGTAGCGAGAAAGTCCTTCTCTTCTTTCGATAAACTGCGGGTCCCGGTCTGAACTATAGGACATATCTCGCTGATCCTGCGCGCAACGCAGCCATGGTTGAACTTGGAACCGAAATATTCATCTCTCATATCATGATGCGCGTCGAGGTGCAGGACCGACAGATCCGGATAAACTTCTTTAAAAGCTTTTACGGATCCTATGCTCAACGAATGTTCGCCGCCTAAAATAACGAGGAATTTGTTCGCCTTCAACAGCTCCAATGAGGAGCCGTAAACCTTGTCTATCATAGCCTCCGGTAGAAGATCCTGTACCGGCAAGGGATCCATAGTATGTATGCCTATCTTATATGTCTCCTGATTCAGCTCCTCGTCGAAGAGCTCCATCTTCTTTGAGGCATCTATTATGGCCCCAGGCCCGTTAACGGTCCCCTTGATGTACGTGGCCGTCTTGTCATAAGGGACCTGCATCACCACAACCTTGGATTTTTTTAAACTGGAGTACTCTTCTTCCAGCGCCGTAAAATTTTTACTTAAGTTCTTATCTTCCATATAATGCCTTGCTCAGCCTTTAAGTATGTCCGATACTCTGCTGACCATCCCCACTATTCTTTTCGCTCTCTGCTCGTCGAGAGTCCCGAGGCCGCAGCTCGGGGTCACGAGCGAAGAGACCGATGATGCGTCGATACCTTTATCCTCCAGCGCCTTCAGGGCGGCTTTAAGCCTCTTTGCGATGCTCTCGGGGTCCGTCGAATCCGCGGCTTCAGATGAGGGAACTATTCCCCATGCTATTGTGGAGCCTCTTTGGATAAAATCTTTTATATCCTGATGATACAGGAAAAACTCTTTCGTGAAATTATAAGCGTCGAAGTTCAATATGTCAACTCCTCTTTTGAGGAGCAGCGGCCAATCCGTGTTCCCGCAGCAGTGGACGCCGGACAATGCGCCCTCTTCTCTTATCGCGGAAAATATCTCGTCGAGAGATCTTACGACATCGCCTGCCGGAATATTAATATAACTTGAGCCTATGGATACGAGGTACGGCTCATCTACGAATATGATGACATCTCGGGAGAGTTTCTTCAGCTCGCGTATCTGCCACCTGGCCTTCATCGCCAGGACTTTTGTAACGATATCGAAGATATCTTTATCGTAGATCAACGATCTCTTCGTTTCATCCGTCACGGAGAGCGCAAAACTAATCGGCCCGGTGACATGGCCTTTTACAAATTTTGCTCTGTTTGCTTCTTTTTTAAAAGAACCGATAAACTCATAGAGCCCTTCGGCGAATGGGCTTGAGATCTTAAAATACTCTACATCCCCGTCGAGATACTTCTGGTACGCCTTCTCCATGCCGGAGGCTGCGGTCTCGGAATCGATATGCATAGACCGTTTCATCTGGTCTATCACGACCCCGGGGAGCCCCTCGGAAAACTGGCAGTACATATGCTCTTTGAAAGAACGGTTGTTGAGCTGAGGCCAGAAAGGGATCTCCTTGAAATTGTCGAATACCACCCTGCACGCGGCCTTCGGGTCTTTAAAAGGCAGGCTTCCTATGCCGGTGGCTTCAAATCCGAATTTAGGCATATCGCCAATCACTTAAACGCTTTATGCGCTTCAGCATGTTGGGATGCGTTGATAATAGTTCGAGCAATTTATCGCCGAAATTCAGCTTGATATTCTTATTTCTAAGAGCGTCCAGCTCTTGAGACGATATGGTGCCGGACCTGTCGAGGTCGAGCTCTCTTAAGTCTTTTAATTCATTGAGCGCCCTCGATGGGTCATTAATGAAGAAAGCCTTCATGCCTTCAGCGTTCTTCAGTTCTTCTTTCGGCATTCTCGCCGATCCATATACAAGTTTATATAATGCGGACGCAAGGAGAGCCGGATTATTCCCCAGGTCGACCGAGCCCCTGTCGGCAAAGTACTCTCTTATCCTCGACGCGTACAGGACAAGAAGGTTCGTCACAAAATAGAAGAGAAAAGCTGCCAGGCCCACCAGCATGGCGCTCGAACCCTGGTTCCTGTCGCGCCTGTTCCCGAAAAACAGGAATTGCCACGCAATGCGGTACAGTATCATGGGTATCACGGAGAGGATCGTTATCGTCAAAACGTCCCTGTTCTTTATATGGCTCATCTCGTGGCCCAATACCGCGCGCAGCTCTTCCTTGCCGAGCAGGCCCATTATGCCGCGTGTAACGCATATCCTGCCGTCCCTTATGGACCTGCCAAAGGCGAACGCATTGGGTATTGCCAGATCCGAAATGCCTATCTTAGGCATCGGGATCTTGGCAAGGCCTGCGAGAGACCGTACCGCCTGGTGAAGTTCCGGATATTCACCTTCTTTTATGTAATGCACACCCATCGACCACTCTACGATCTTCGGGCCCAGCATATACTGGACCAGCATTATCACAAAAGACAATACCATGTAGAAATAGAAATTTGTTATGCCCAGATGATAACTTACCATCGATACCACGGCATAGACGATCGCGAATAGGACCGCCATCAGTATGTACATCCTGAGTTTAAGATACCACATTTGCGACACCTCCATTTATAAGTCTTGTCGTTAGTCGTTAGTAAATAGTATATAGTGCGAACCGCAACTATATGCTAAATACTATATACTAAATACTATATACTGCTTCATCACGTCTCTATAAACACTTCGCGCGCCGCGAGCGCCGCCGCGCCAAGCACGACCGAATTGTCCTCTAATAACGTCGGAACTATCTTAACCATGCTCGCGGGCTCTTCAAAGGCGAACTTCTTTACCGTCTCTTTTATCGCATCCATAAAAACCTCTCCGGACTTCTCAACTCCGCCGCCTATAACCACTATATCCGGATTGAATATATTCACGAGATACGCCACTCTCACCCCGAGATTCCTGGCGGCATTCGACACAAGCTCCACCGCCAGATTATCCCTCTTCTTCGCGGCGGCTATGATAACCTCTTTTGTGAGCTTGGTAAGATCGCCGCCTACCATATTCAGGATCTCGGTTGAAACGCCTTTATCTATGGAGCGCATGGCTTCCATAACCACGCCCAGATCCACGCCCCACGGCCTCATGTGGGTATACTCCTTCATGATATTCTTTTCATCCTTTTGAAGGCCCGAAAATACCAGCTGTATCTCTCCGGCGCAGCCGCTCGATCCGCAATATACATCATTCTGCATGATTATTCCCAAACCGACGTCGGAATATATATAAAGCATATTTTCTACATCCGCGG
>JAPLMG010000131.1 GCA_026387165.1 Candidatus Omnitrophota bacterium | reverse complement strand
CATTCCCGAATGTTTTTACCTGTCCCCATGAAAATGGGGATCGGGAATCCAAATAAAACATAATGATCGTCGTAGATTCCCGCTCCCCGCTTTCGCGGGGACAAGCTTCGCGGGAATGACATATTGAGTTTCTTCTTTATGTAAGCTATTACAAATATGGAGGCTTTATGGATGCGCAGGATAAGATGATATATATATTGAAAGAGACAAACTCGTGGTGGAAGAGTGGAGCGTATAGAGTTGATAAGTACTTTCCCCGCAGCGTTTTCTCTGATATTGAAAGATTTCTTAATCTTCGTCAGATTATCGCTCTTGTGGGTTTACGACGAACCGGCAAAACTACGCTCATGTTTAAGATTATCGAGCAATATATTGAGAGGATGCCTCCGGAGAATATTCTCTATTTTTCTTTTGACGATTTCGCCTCAATAAATATTGAGGATATAATCGCTAATTATAATGCGATATTCCCCAAAATGGATCTTAAGAAGGGGCGTTTTCTATTTTGTTTTGATGAGATACAAAAACTGATAGATTGGCAAGATAAAATTAAACGTCTCTATGATATGTACCCAAATATTAAAATAGTGGTTTCTAGTTCCGAGAGCCTTTTTATACGAAAAGGGATCAAGGAGACGCTGGGCGGCAGGATATTTGAGTTTAGGGTGGCCGCATTAAGTTTTAAAGAGTATCTTTCTTTTATAGGCTGTACAAGATATATCGAAAAGCCTAACCTTTATGGAAAAGAGATAGTGGCTGCGTATCGAAAATTTATGAAGATAAGCGGCTTTCCGGAACTGGTCGGTGTCGATGATGATATGGTTATACATAAATATGTTAAAGAAACTATAATCGACAAGATCCTATTCAAGGATATACCGCAAATTTTTGGAGTACGTAACCCGGATATTATTGGAGAAATTCTTGATCTTATCATTTATTCGCCAGGTCAAATTATTGATGCGACAAAGCTCGCCAGGGAGATGGCGTTAAGTCGGCAGGTGATATCGCTGTATCTCGATTATCTGGAAAAAGCCTTTCTTGTTAAAAAGCTATACAATTTTTCCCGAAATTTACGTAAACAAAAGCGCTCTATGAAGAAATATTACCCCGCGATAACTTTTCCGGTTGTGACGGAGAATAATTTTTCTTTTTGCTTTGAATGTTCGCTTGTGTGGCAGTTGGACGCGCAGTTCTTTTACAGGGACGCATATCAGAACGAAGTGGATACTGTTCTGGTCGGTAAAAATAAGAGCATTATCCCGATTGAAATAAAGACGGGAAATGTAGATACAAAGAGTATTAAATATTTTATGAAAAAGTTTAGAACCAAAAATGCTTTTGTGCTTACCTTAAAAGATGAATCCGTGAGTGACGGAATTACTATTATGCCATTCTATAAGTATTTGTTTCAGTAAATAGAGAAAATTGGGGACACGTACTTGTACATGTCCCCAATTTTATGTGAGTTCCGGTACACATTACTTAATTCGGCTCGTATTTAAAGAGGCGGTAAAGAGAAGAAGAACAAAGTGATGATACTCAAAAAAGTTTTCGTAAGGGCGCTATTATCCGTCATATTCGTCCTGGCCGCGGCCTTGATCGCGCGCGCGTTATTGGCAGATATCGAGTTCGGCAGGGCCGGGCGCTTGGAGGCATCATATCTGACGATGAGAGCGGAGGGGGCGTACCGCCGGGCGATACGTATCGACCCCTATAGCGCCGTGTACCCATCGGGATTCGCGGACTACCTACGGCGCAAGGCCCGCTATCAGGACCGTCCGGTCCCGACGCTATTGGAGGCGGAAAGCCTCTATACCCGTTCGCTCGAGCTCAATTCGATGGACGCCCTTGCCGCGCTCGCGCTGGGAGAGGCCGAGATCGCGCTATTTTTGAATGATAGAGATAAATTTGCGGGAAGGCTCGCGGAAGGTTTTAAAAATTTCAGGCGCGCCCTCGAGAACGATCCCAAC
>JAPLMG010000255.1 GCA_026387165.1 Candidatus Omnitrophota bacterium | reverse complement strand
GCCCTGTTTATTATGAGCGTATTGGCATTCGGTATATCGATGCCCGACTCTATTATTGTCGTCGATATCAGGCAGTCTATCTCGCCCTTTATAAACTTCATCATCGTCTCCTCAAGCGACTTCTCCCGCATCCTGCCGTGGGCGACGGCAATGCTCACTTCAGGGACGAGCTGCCTTACTCTTGCGGCTATCGACTCTATGCCCTCAATCCTATTGTGGACAAAAAATATCTGCCCGCCGCGGGCCTTCTCCTTTAAGATAGCGTTACGTATCAGCTTGTCGTTGTAATAGGTGACAAAAGTATCTACCGGAAGCCTCTCCGACGGCGGCGTATTTATGACGGATATGTCACGCCCGCCCATAAGAGCGAGGTATAACGTCCTCGGTATGGGGGTCGCGGTCAGGGTAAGCACGTCCACCGTGAGCCTCAGCTTTTTAAGATATTCTTTATGGCGGACGCCGAAACGCTGCTCTTCATCGATGACGACGAGCCCCAGGTCTTTGAATTTTATATCTCCCGATAACAGCCTGTGCGTTCCTATCACTATGTCGACGGAGCCGGCGGCGACCCCCTTAACGATCTCATCCTGCTCCTGCTTTGTTTTAAAACGGGATAGCATCTCCACCCTTACGGGGTAGCTCTTCATCCTGCCTGAGAAAGTATTATAATGCTGCTCAGCCAGGATCGTCGTCGGCACCAATATCACGGCCTGCTTGTTGTCCATGACCGCCTTAAAAGAGGCTCTCAAGGCAACCTCGGTCTTGCCATAACCCACGTCCCCGCATAAGAGCCTGTCCATGGGCCTGGAGGATTCCATATCCTTTTTAACTTCTATCAATGAACGCGCCTGATCCGGGGTCTCCCTATAAGGGAACTCTTTCTCAAAATCTGTCTGCCATTCCTTATCGGGTGAAAATTTAAACCCTTCGACCGCTTCACGTCTTGCCTGCAGCTCGATAAGCTCCATGGCTACTTTAAAAACGGCCGACTTTACATGCTCTTTAAGGCGCGACCACGCCTTGGTTCCGAGCTTGTACAGCCCGGGAGGGCGCCTTTCGAATCCAAGATATTTTTGGACCTTATTCAGGTCATTGAAGGGGACATACAGCTTATCGCCGTCGGCATATTCTATGACAAGATGCTCGGCGTAATTCTTCTCTATCTTGACCTTTTCGACGCCGATATATCGGCCTATGCCGTGATCCACATGGACGACGTAATCGCCCGGCTCGATATCGACAAAATTATCTATAGGGGAATTTTCTCCCACATCCAGAATTCTTTTCTGTAATTTTTTCCTGGCAATGCCCCTGATGGGAAGAATTATCGCGGCATTATGGTCTTCTATCGGATCGTATGTTACGGGGTCTAAGCTTCTTATGCGCTCTACTTTAGCGCCGTCGAGCTCAAGCCTCAGGGGGTAGGCAAACGTAAGCGGATATACCGTTATCGTATCACCCAGCGCTGCGAAGTCGCCCTCTTCGGAAACCCTCTTACACGAGCGGTAGCCGAACTCTACCAGATTGGCGAGCAACTTCTCGATATCTATCTCTTCGCTTAAATGGATCTTTATAGTGTCAAACATTCACTACATCTTTTTTGGCAGGGAGACTCCGAGCAGTCCA
>JAPLMG010000272.1 GCA_026387165.1 Candidatus Omnitrophota bacterium | reverse complement strand
GAGGAGATCCTTATATTTTACATAAGCGCCTATGGCCTCGTTCAACCTGTCACCCGGCATCCTCTCCTTATCTTCTCCCATCTTATCGTATAAATGTGAAAGAGTCGCGGAGCTGGTCGCCATGTACCGCTCTTTTATTCTGTCGGAGTAAAGTAATATGAGTAGAATATCTTCTGGCTTGATAAAGCTTGCTGTGGTGCCGGCGATCCCTCTTATCGATTCTGAAAGCATAGAGACGAGGCGGCGTTTGCTAAAATCTGATGAAAGGTAGCCTAATACTGCGGTTATGATAAATACGGACAGGAGAACTATGCCGAGGATCTTTGTCCTGATGCTTCTTTTATAGATATTCTCTTCCATTTCCATTGTTTTTAATATTATCATAAAAGGCGGCCTTTAACAAGGCCTTAGTATAGGGTATTGCCGCAGATGTGTAGATATCGCGCACAGTTCCTGTCTCGACTATCTTACCCCGGAACATGACGGCAACCTTGTCACAGATAAACTTGATCACTTTAAGATCATGGCTTATAAAAAGGCAGGTTATGCCCAACTTCTTTTGAAGTGACGTCTAAGCTCGACACAGGCTCATCACAGACTATGAATTCAGGCTTTGTGAGGACGGCCCGTCCTATCGCTATCCTTTGGCGCTCGCCTCCTGAAAACTGGTGCGGATATTTATCCAGAACTTCTTTGGGCAATTTTATCAGATCCAATACCTCTTCCACTTTGCGCCTGATATCAAACGATCCATGAACTATGAACCATGAACTATGAACTATAAGCCCCTCCGCAAGTATATCGAATATCTTCATCTTAGGGTCGAGGCTATTGTAAGGATCCTGAAATACCACCTGTATTTTTTTAGTTTCCAGGGTGACCCGTCCGGAGTCAGGCTTTATTATGCCGAGGATGATCTTACCTAATGTGGTCTTGCCGCAGCCGGACTCCCCTACAAGTCCGAAGATCTCGCCCTTTCCGATCTCTAAAGATACGCCGTCAAGCGCTTTAACTGTGCCGGTCCGGCTCTTGAAATATTTTTTTACGCCTTCACATTTAACCATTATTATCACTGCTGTCCAAGTTAGCCTGTCTGTCATTCCCGCGCAAGCGGGAATCCAGACGAGGATTGTTTATGGAAGCCCGCCCTTCGACTTCGCTCAGGGCATGCTTCCGCGGGCATGACATGATTTAGTATCTCAAAATAAGTTTCTCGACGAGTATGCAATGTTAATTTGGACGCAAGTGCATTATTATGACAAAGCCTTTACGGATTCTAATAAAGAGACCGTATAGGGCTCCTTAGGATTACTTAAGACCTCTTTTGTGATGCCGCTTTCGATTATCCTGCCTTTACGCATAACCGCGATATGGTCGCACATTCCCGATACGATCCCGAAATCGTGACTTATAAAGAGTATGGACAGCTTCTCTTTTCCGATTATCTCTTTCAGGAGATCGAGAACTTGAGCCTGTATAGTAACATCGAGCGCCGTGGTCGGTTCATCAAGTATCACAAGCTCAGGCGAATTTACCAATGCCATCGCTATCATGGCGCGCTGTTTTGTGCCTCCGGAAAGCTGGTGAGGATAATCGTAAAAGATCCTCTCTTCTTCATCTATATGCACCCTATTCAGATATTCAAGCGCAAGATCTTTGGCTTTACCGCCATCGACGCCCTGATGGTTTATGATAGTCTCGACTATCTGCTCCCCGATGGTAAAGACCGGATTGAACGAGCTGGCCGGCTCCTGAAAAACGATCGATATTTTAGAGCCCCTTATACCGCGCAGATCCTTTTCATCCAGCTTTAATAGGTCGAGCCCATTAATCCCTCGGCGCACTTCGTTTGCTCGGGATAACCCTGAGCCTGCCGAAGGTTCGACTTTGCTCACCATCGGCCCTGAGCGAAGTCGAAGGGCCGAAGGGTTAAAGATCGCGCTGCCGCCTGCAATATTTCCCGGCGGCGATATCAACTTAAGGATCGACAATACCGTTAAAGTCTTGCCCGAACCGGATTCGCCCACTATGCCGAATACTTTGCCCTTTTCAATATTGAAACTTACATCATCTACGGCCTTTACTACGCCATTCGATGTATAAAAGTAGGTTTTGAGATTAGAGACTTGTAGAATATTCATAATTTGTTTTTTGGGTTTGTTGCGTTTATTGCGTTTTTTGTGTTTATGGCGTTAACGCAATAAACTCAACCAACGCAATAAACCCTATAAACTATTCTTTTAATCTTGGTTCTAACAAATCGCGCAACGCCTCTCCCAGTATGTTATACGACAAGACCGTAAAAAGTATGAATAGCCCCGGAAAGACCGTGAGCCACCACGCAACCCCAAGGGTCGAGCGTCCGTCCATAAGAATATTCCCCCAGCTTGGAGTCGGAGGCTGTACCCCTATGCCTAAAAAGCTCAAGGCGCTTTCCGTTAATATAGCGCCGCCTATTCCAAGCGTCGCGCTCACAAGTACCGGCCCTATCGCGTTCGGTATAAGATGCCTCAATATTATCCGGCTGTCTTCGGCGCCCATCACCTTAGCCGCGGAGACAAAATCTCTCTCCTTTAACGTAAGGACTTCCGCCCTCACAAGCCTTGCTATTCCCATCCATCCGGTGGCGCCTATTATCACCATGATATTGGTGATCGAAGGCTCCAGTAGAGATATGACGGCCAATATCAGGAATATCGTGGGAAAGCATAGCATTATATCCACGAACCTCATCAATAGATAGTCTATCGAGCCCCCGTAGTATCCGGCTATAGCGCCTATCAATACACCTATAAGCGATGCTATTCCGACAGCGATGAAACCTATCGCAAGCGATATTCTGGCCCCATAAACTATTCTGGAGAATATATCGCGTCCAAGCCTGTCTGTCCCAAAGATATGTTCTCTTGAAGGCGCCGTAAGAATGGACCTTGAATCGGTTGAGGTAGGATCATATCCGGTAAGGAGAGGCGCCAATATTGCAAATACCAACATAGCCAGTATAAAGACGAGCGCCGCGAGAGCATATCCATTCCTCATGAGCTTTTTCATGGTTCGGCCTCTTCGGTTACCACTCCTGCCTGCCGGGCAGGCAGGCTTATCCTCGGATCGGCGTAAGAATAAGCTATATCCGCCAGGAAATTTCCCAGCAACGTAAGTATCGCTCCTATCGAAAGCACCCCCATTATTACAGGATAATCGCGCGCCATAACAGATTCATAAAAGAGCCTGCCCATTCCGGGTATGGCAAATATAGATTCGAATATTACGCTTCCGCCGATCAAGCCCGGCACAGATAATCCCAATATGGTTATTATGGGCAGCAGGGCATTCTTTAAAGCGTGCTTATAAATTACGGCTTTTTCATCTAAGCCCTTAGCGCGCGCTGTCCTTATGTAGTCCTGGGTCATTATGCCTACCATTTCGGTCCGCATATACCGCGATATTATGGCAAGGCTTCCGAAGGTCGATATGGCTATGGGAAGGATAAGATGCTTAGCCATATCAAGTATCTTGCCTGCAACATTAAAACTTTCAAAATCGAGCGATGCTATTCCTGAAACGGGAAGCCACCCTAAGTTTATGCAGAATAGATTCATGAGAAGCAGCGCAAGCCAGAATTCGGGAGTTGAAAACCCTATGAATACAAATATGGTGGTAAGCTTGTCGGGGAGCTTCCCTCTTTTAACCGCACCTGTTATGCCGAGAGGTATCCCTAGACCTATGGTCAGTAGTATTGCCGAAAAGTTTATAAGGATGGTTATGGGAATGCGTTCAGCGATCTTTTCCGATACTGGCCTGTCATCAAGGTATGACCGGCCGAAATCGAACTTCACGAACCTCTTCACCCACTCCACATACTGAATATGGATGGGCTTGTCAAGTCCGTAGAGCTTCTCGAGCCGCTGCTTGGCCTCATACGAAACCTTCGGATTCATGCTCGTCTGTAGATCCGTCGGCTTCCCCGGCGCCAGATGTATCACGAAGAACGATATCAGCGTAATCCCGATAAGTGTCGGTATCAATCCCAGCAGTTTTTTAGTAATATGCCTAACCATCTACTTAACTCCATCATTCCCGCCCCGTGTCATTCCCGCGAAACCTGTCCCCGCGAAAGCGGGGAGCAGGAATCCACATGTTGTCATTCCCGCGAAACCTGTCCCCGCGAAAGCGGGGAGCAGGAATCCACATGTTGTCATTCCCGCGAAACCTGTCCCCGCGAAAGCGGGGAG
>JAPLMG010000036.1 GCA_026387165.1 Candidatus Omnitrophota bacterium | reverse complement strand
CTTGTATATCGTTTAATTACCATTAAAGATCTTCTCCATTCTCATCAATCTCATCTACAGATAAAACATCCATATCTCCACCATAACCATCAAAACTATCAGATTCATCATCATATCGTTCAAATTTTCTCATAAATTCTTCTTCAGCTTCTTGTTCATTCTCAGCGTTGGTCTCAATCCACACCTCACGTTTATCTATCTTCTGATAAATAACCCTGTAATGTCTCATACATCAGTCACCAATAATTCCATCATCTTCATACATTGAATAAAACGCCTCATTTCATGTTCAGTATGAAATTCACACATAATTACTATATTTTCATAATCAAATGGATCATCGGGAATATATGCATCCAAAAGATCTTTAAGTGCATTATCATCAACCACTGTAAATCTTAAATTTGTTCTCTCAACCGTATCACCGATATAATGATCATAAGGATCATCACATCCACTTGTACCAAATTCTTCAGTAACATGATAATGTTGCAACTTCACTAAATAATATACCATAATTACCTCTTTTTCCACCCCCGGTTTTCCACCCCCGGCGTGGCCACCCCGGGATGGATACCCCCGGCGTGGTTGATGGTTGAAATAGGCTTATTAAATATTTTTAATTACAGAGTAAAAAAATACCTGCTAGTATGGGAATACCATAATAACAGGTATTTTAACTAGCGCGTTTATCCCTCGACTACGCTCGGGATAAAATCCTGAGCCTGCCGAAGGATTATATTAAAATTACCTTCTAATTAGAGACATCCATATATCTGTATATAAGTTTACCCTATAATAAGCTAAATACAAGGCTTTCACATCTTGCTTTTTTGATACCTAACAATATTGCTTTGTTAAGGGAATGTGTGCACTGGCTTTGGTTTGGATTTCTAAGGGAAGAGGAAATATTCTTAATCAGAGGTCGCCGAAGGCGACACAACTATAGAATGGATAAGATATTATACTCCTTATAAGGAAATAGGCATGAATTTTGGAAGGAAAACATTAAAAGGAACTTACTTTGTGGCCCGCCTTCGCATCCAACTCTCGATAGACCGAATGCTTCGGCGGACTCATCCGCCTTCGCCGCCAGCTTACTGTAGCATAATGGCTATGGCGGATAAAATCCGTCGAAGCATTCAGCCTATTACTAATGAATTGCCCTGTACCATTCAAAATGCCTTCAGCATTTTTCAGGTACAGGGCATGTACCACTACAAGCTATGGCTGTGCCATGTACCCGAGCAAAAGCTATTGCCAGTTATTGCGAGTGGTACATGGTGCGGACGGAGAGAGTTGAACTCTCAAGTCTTTCGACACACGGTCCTAAGCCGTGAGCGTATTCCAGTTCCGCCACGTCCGCATGAAATTGAAATACCCCCTGATTTTAAATTTGCTACTTATAAATCACATCAAATTTCGCTCCGCTTCACGAGAAATCCCCGAGCGATCGCGGAATTTCCCGATCTTGAGCGAAGGGAAATTTCAAATCAAGCAAGGGGTACAAATTTTGCGACTTTCTTTAAACAGCAAAATTTAGTGGCACGCCCGGCAAGATTTGAACTTGCGGCCAAGTGGTTCGAAGCCACCTACTCTATCCAGCTGAGCTACGGGCGCGTCGTGATTATGATACTATAAAATAACTTATTCTTCAACACGCATATTAACAAACAATAATGCTATAACCGCCGCATTGATCAGCGCAACCGCGAAACAGGTCTTTGGTATTCCCAGTATCGGAATTAAGAATACACCGGTCAGAAGCGCGCCTAAAAATGAGCCGAATAGATCGACGCCGTAACTTAACCCGCCCACAGTTGCGACATCTTTTTTCCGGCCAAGCAATATCTTATTGGCGATAGCAAATTGGGCGCCGCCGATCGATCCGGCTATTACGGATAGGACCGGGAAGAGGGAGTCTGGACAAAATTTTGAAAATATTACGCCCAATAGTATGGAAAATATTATGAAATCACCCTGCACCGCTATAAGAAAGGTCCTGTCCTGTTTCGTTTCGGGCATAAATTTTATGACAAAGATGGCGCCCAGGGCCATGCCTGCCATAAAAGCGGTAAGAATAATGCCCAATTCGTAGAACAGATACCCGTACATCGTCTGAAACGTGAGTAGTATAAGCAGCTGGAAGGCCATGGAGCTAAAGCCGCCCGTCATCACCGCCATAAGAGCGGCTCTCTTAAAAGACTTTCTGTATGCGATGGAGACGGCCGTGAGCATAATTATAAAGACGCCTATGGAGCGCCATATTACGGATTCGGTGACCGACCTTAAGGCGTTTGAAAATACGGAATCTCTGAACAGCGTCGTCCAAAATATGAGGCCGTAATAATATGAGGCCGGTTTTGAATCATGATTTATAACCGCGCTCTTCCAGCCAGTCATAACTTTTTCGAAATAAGCTGTCTTTTCGGGTGAAAGCTTCGAAAAGAGATAGTAATCGCGCACGTATTGCGTATCTAAGGACCTCTCTTTAGTCCTCTCTTCTAATATCTTATAATCGTAAGTCAGTCCGCCGGCTGAATCCGACGCCAGGAAGTACGCGGTTTCGCCCGGTATAACTAAGACTTCTTTGAATACGGATCTTAAAGTGGCATATATGGACTTGAGAAATTCCGCCAAAGATTTGCTTATATAGCTTTCGCTGGATGTAAGCCCGAATGATATGAGGCCGCCAACTTTGAGCGCCTTCCTGGCCTCATTAAAAAATTCTGCCGTGTAGTATCTATTGCCCTGTGCTGTGTAGGGATCACCGGTGTGAACTATAACACAATCGTATTTCTCCTTTGCGTTCTTCACAAAGAATCGCCCGTCCATATTCTTTATCGAGACCCGGGGATCTTTGAGCGCTCTATAATAGCTTTCGGGTAGGCTTTTTGCGGATATCTCTATTATGGACGGGTCCAGCTCAACATAGTCAACCCTTTCAACGCGGTGCTTCAGTATCTCTTCTATAAGTCCGCCGATACCTCCGCCTATCAAAAGCACTCTCTTTGGGTCCCGGTGTTCCAACAGCGCCAGATGCACGGCCTCTTCCGAACCGGGCTTATCCGGTATTGTGTAAAGACGCAGTCCGTTGTTGAATAAGGAATAATCTTCTCCCCTATTAGCCATTATGATATTTCCGTATATCGAACTCTTCGTATCCAGAACCTTGTAGCCGGGCCACTGCTTCTTCAGAGAATAGCGTTCTATCGTTTTCAGCCCGCCAAAAGACCATAGCGCAACGATCATAACTAAAACAAACAAACTGATCGAAAAAAATGGGGACGGGTTCATTTTTCTTTCCTTGTCGGCTGAGTTAGAAAATGAACCCGTCCCCATTTTTTGGTAAACAAAAGCCATGCGGCTCAGTAAAAATGCTGCGAAGAAATTAAGGCAGGCGAATATGGCCACTATATGGAGAGCGCTCAATAATTGAATAAGTATAAAACTTGTGACAGCTCCGCCTATTATTGATCCTACGGCTTCAAGGATATAGACGCTACCTATTAAGTTCGCATCCCCATTTTTCCCAACACCATTTACCTTTACCATTACCACACCCCGGGGGTCTACATGGTATATGCGACAGCCAAGCGAAAACATAAAACCCATCAATATGCAGACAGGCGCAAGGATGGCAAAGCTCGCGGCTATTATGGGAAATAGTCCGACGATCTCGCCGGGATTGATCCCGAGGAAGGTCCTGATGAATTTTACCGCTACGATCCCCGCCATAAGCAGCAGGCCCAGCGCGATCTGACATAGCGCAAATACCGATATGTCATTGCGGGGCCGCAATGACGGCAGGTCCGCTAATCTTCCGAATACCGCGCTGCCCAAGGCTCCGCCGATAAGCCAGCCGGCAAGAATAAAACTTATCGACAGCTCATTCCCGTAAAATACTACCAGAAGCTCCCGCATATATATTATCTGCGAGGCCATCGCGGTAAAACCAGTCAGGATTATCGAGAATGTTATGATTCTCTTCATGTTCCATACTCCCGTCATTGCGAGAAGGCCGTTAGGCCGACGAAGCAATCTGCTAAATTTTCTACGAAAATTTAGCGCCTACTGCTTGTCTATAGCCTTGCGGGCTCATTAGATTGCTTCGGGCACTATCGTGTCGCAATGACGTTCGGACCAAGTATAAGCCCAAGCCCCAAAGCTATTAGTAGTGCAGCGCAGGCTAACTTAAAAATCACATTCGCTGTCTTTGATTTTACAAATGCCGCGGGAACGCGCGTCAAGAGCCCCGCGACCACCCCTACGGTGATCAGCCCCGACAGGAACGTCCCCAATCCAAAGAAGAGCGCGTAAAAGATACCGTCGAGAAATCCCTTAGATATGAGGGTTATGTCGAATAAAAGCGCCAGGAGCGGAGCGCACGGACTTATACCTATCAGAAAACCGAA
>JAPLMG010000190.1 GCA_026387165.1 Candidatus Omnitrophota bacterium | reverse complement strand
GCCATTGCCCGAAAAATGGCACGGCCTGAAGGACGTTGAGACGAGGTACCGCCAGCGTTATGTCGATGTCATCATGGCGCAAGGAACGCCGGAAGAGCGAGATGGGAAGATTGGACTATTCCGATATATTCAGCGCAAATATCGAGAGAACGAAAGAATCGCTGAGGGTGTTGGAGGAGTTCTTCAAGCTTTTCGATAAAGGTAGCTCCGCCAGATTCACCAAATTGAGATTCAAGGTTTACGAAATAGAGAAGAAGGCTCTTTCTCATTTAATATGACCCAGATAGACCAGGCCAGGGCCGGCAGGACAACACCCCAGATGCGCCGCGTCGCTCGGTGCGAGAGGGTGTCTGTCGACTTTATCCGTAAGGGGCTCGTCAATGGCACCATAGTGATACCTAAAAATATCAGGCATCATTTTGAAAAACCTTGCGGCATCGGCAAGGGGCTTAAGACCAAGATAAACGCCAACATAGGAACCTCGAAAGACTCTTCCGATATATCGGGCGAAATAAAGAAGATGAAGCTATCCATCGAGAGCGGTGCCGACGCGATCATGGATCTTTCTACGGGCAAGCGTATCGAAGAGACGAGACGCAAGATCCTCTCGCGGTCAAAGGTCCCTGTCGGAACGGTCCCTATATACGAAATAGTCATAAACGGACTAAAGAGACACGGCTCGATCCCGGATATAACCGTTGAGGAGATGTTCGCTGTCCTGGAGAAGCAGGCCCGTGACGGCGTAGATTTTTTCACGATACATGCGGGCGTGACTAAAAGAGCTCTCGATATACTAAAAAGAAATCCGCGCCTGCTCGATATAGTGAGCAGGGGAGGCGCTTTTTTAGCCGAGTGGATAATGGCCAATAATAGAGAAAACCCCTTTTACGAAAATTTTGACCGCGTTATAGACCTCGCGAAGCGCCACGATATAACTTTGAGCCTTGGTGACGGCTTAAGGCCCGGTTCCATACTTGACGCGACCGACAAGCCTCAGCTTACTGAGCTTATAACATTGGGTGAATTGCAAAGACGTGCGCTTAAAAGAGGGGTCCAGGTCATGATAGAAGGGCCCGGCCACATACCTATAGACCAGATAGAGGCAAATGTGATTTTGGAAAAATCCATATGTAACGGCGCGCCATTCTATGTTCTGGGCCCTCTGGTAACCGACATAGCCCCCGGTTATGACCATATCACTTCAGCCATTGGCGGTGCGATAGCCGGAAGCGCGGGCGCGGACTTTCTATGCTACGTTACGCCGGCGGAGCACCTGAGGCTTCCGACGCTCGCGGATGTAAAGGATGGTGTCATAGCAGCAAAGATCGCGGCGCATGCGGCGGATATAGCCAAGGGCGTCAACGGGGCCATAGATAGAGATAGACAAGTCTCCAAGGCAAGGGCCGAACGCAATTGGAAGAAACAGTTCGCCCTGGCCATTGATCCGGTAAAACCTAAAGAATACAGAAAGTCTTCAAAGCCCGGCTCGGAAGATGTATGCACCATGTGCGGTGAGTATTGTTCGATTAAAACGGCTGAGAAGTGCTTAAAGAGGTAATAGTTTCTGCTTCAACGGACAGGCGAAACTTTCGGTGGCCGCCTTCCGCGGACATAAATTGGCATTAGGCATGCCAATTTATTCCGGAAAAATTTTGACAAAATTTTAACTTCTTTCAGGAATTTAAAATTTTTTACTAAATTGCCATAATGTGTCAAAATTTTTGACGGCCGCTTCAGGCTGGGCCACCGAAAGTTCCGCCTACGACAAGAACGAAAAAAATTTACAGTATAACTAAACGGAGAAAACGATATGAAATATTGTCCTAAATGCAGAACAGAACATGAAGATTGGGTTAAATTGTGTGCGGATTGCGAAGTTGCACTTATAAATCAACTTCCTAGAGAAACCGCTAAAAATAACCAAGGCGAAAAGTTTATAACAGTTTATAAAAGTATGTTTTTACCACCTGTTGAAATAGTAAGATCTGCTCTCGAGAGCGAGAATATTTTATGTAATATGAAAGGCTATGACTCACCCCATAGAATTTCAGTCTCTATTATAGAACTTCAAGTTCCAGAAAAAGACAAAATAAAATCAGAGAAGATTATCAATGGACTTAAAATAAAGTAAAAAATAGGGGGTTGTAAAGCACAAAGGATTTTGTGAACAGTGTGTTGGAACAAGTCGTATAAAACTTTTCTGTTCTTTGCGATATCAGATGCGGGTGACATTGGATGGGACCCAAATTTTAGAATTTGGGATGGGGGTGGAGGGCGTTTAGCCCCACGCATCTAAGGATAGGGGCTGCCCGACATACAGATACCCGGCTCTATAGATAGCCAATTGTAAACCCCAAATTCACAAAATTTGGGAAATCCAATGGCAGGACCCGCGATCAGTTAAGCGTTTATACAGAAAAATTTTATTCATAAGATAAGAGGGGGCAGTAATTAAAATATGAGTATATTGGTCGTCGGCTCAGTGGCGCTGGATTCCATAGAGACGCCTTTCGGTAAAAGAAAAGAGATCCTGGGAGGCTCCGCCACGTTCTTTTCGGTCGCCGCATCATTCTTTGATAAAGTTGATATAATCGCGACTGTCGGCGAGGACTTCCCGAAGAAATATATAAAATTACTGGCAGGCAGGGGCATCGGGACAAAAGGCCTATTGGTAAAGGAAGGAAAGACCTTCAGGTGGGAAGGTAAATACGAATACGATCTTAATGTCGCTCATACGCTTGCGACACACCTGAACGTATTTAAGGACTTCTCTTATCGATCCGGATCTGCAGAATAGGGTATTGAGCCAGGTAAGTAAGCCCAAACTGATTGCTTGTGATTCTATGAACCACTGGATAACGGGCAAGAAACGATCTCTGGAAAAATTCCTGCATAAGGTGGATATATTCCTGTTAAATGACGCTGAGGCAAGGCAGTTCAGCGGTGAGGCGAATCTTTTAAAGGCGGCGAAGGCGATAGTGGCGAAAGGGCCCAAGAGCGTCATAATTAAAAAAGGCGAGCACGGGGTCATATATTATTCAAGAAAAGAACATTTTATCGCGCCTGCATATCCATTGGAGACGGTATTTGACCCAACGGGTGCCGGCGACACATTTGCCGGAGGCGTGGTAGGGTATTTAAGCAAGGCGGGCAGGATAAACGATGCTGTCATAAGGAAGAGTATCGTGTATGGCAGCATACTCGCATCTTTTGCAGTGGAAGATTTCAGCGTAAACAGGCTCTTGGATATAAAAATGCCGGATATCAATAAAAGGTATTCTGATTTCAAAAAATTAACGAGGTTTTAAGATGGCTGAGAGGCAATGCGAGCGTAATTTCCGCCTTCGTCCGCCTTTGGCGGACTTCGGCGGATTTCGCCATGAATATCGTGGTGTCTGGCTTAGGCTCAACAATGGTAGAATGCGAGCTTCCTCCCGAAACATAACTTTATAGTGATAGGACTATTTTAAAAGGTATGTTTCGGGATCCCGACAAACACCTTTAAGGATAGTCCTATAGATATAAAGCTGTTTGTCGGGACAAGCTAAGAAAGGAATATGGATAGATACTGCGGGTGTAGTTCAATGGTAGAATGCGAGCTTCCCAAGCTCGATACGACGGTTCGATTCCGTTCACCCGCTCCATTCTGCTTCGCCATTCGACAAGAAAAACGCGGGTATGGCTTCGCAGGAATATTATTCTTACTCCTTACGCTCGCGGGGTGCAAGACGGTACCGACCCCCTATGAATACAATGCGGTTATTGCGCATCCGGGCGGAGTATATTATTATGTAAAAGGCGGAGACACGCTGTGGAGCATCTCCAAATTATACGACGTAGAGATCAACGCTTTAATAAGCGCGAATAATCTGGATGATTCGCGCGACATACAGCGGGGCCAGAGGCTTCTGATCCCGGGCACCGTCAAAAAAGAGGCCGCGCCGGGAGCGTACTTTTCAAAAGAATTTTTTTCGTGGCCGCTCAAAGGAAGTGTGATATCCTATTACGGGTCCAAGATGGACAGGACCAAGAACAAAGGGATAGATATCCACGCCGCGGAGGGCTCCAGCGTAAAAGCATCGAGAGCCGGCAAGGTGGTATTCTGCGATGAGTGGCTGAAAGGGTTCGGCAAAACTATAATACTGGACCACGGGGACAGCTTTCAGACCGTTTACGCGTACAACTCCATCCTGCTTGTCAAGCCGGGAGATGCGGTAGAGCAGAATGGCGTGATAGCTAAAGTGGGAAGAGGGGGCCGCGCCAAAGAATCGAGCCTCCATTTTGAGATACGCAGGAACGGCGAGCCGCAGAATCCGTTCTATTATTTATCA
>JAPLMG010000205.1 GCA_026387165.1 Candidatus Omnitrophota bacterium | reverse complement strand
AAGAGGCAGGAATCAAAAGAGTGGTTTACGCCTCTTCAAGCACCGCTTACGGAGATGTTAAGACCTTTCCTCAAAAAGAGACGGCCCGTCCGGTACCGATCACTCCCTACGGAGTTTCCAAATTAGCCGCGGAGAATTACTGTATTACTTTTGCGAAAACATTCGGCTTAGAAACAGTTTCGCTGCGTTATTTTAATGTCTTCGGCCCCCGCCAGAATCCTGAAAGCAAATACTCCGCCGCCATTCCCGCGATCCTTGTCAAGATGCTGAAGAATGAACGTCCTGTAGCGGAGTGGGACGGAAAACAGTCGAGAGACTTTACTTATGTCGCCAATGTAGCGCAGGCAAATTTAAGGGCTTGCGCAGTTCCTAAAATATCCGGAGAGGTATTCAATATCGCATGCGGCACGACGACCTCCATACTGGATATAATCAGAGAAGCGAATAAGATACTGGGCCTGAAGCTGAAACCCGAATATGGCCCAAAAAGAGCCGGCGATGTGAGAAAGACTTACGCCGATATCAGCAAGATGAAGAATGTGCTAGGGTTAAAAAGAATAGTCGGCTTTGAAGAAGGCCTTAAATTAACGATAGATTGGTTTAAAAACAAATAGTTGTAGGGTCTGACCCCAAAGAAAGCGCTATATGAAAAAAACAGTTCTCATCACCGGCGGCGCGGGTTTTATCGGCTCACATCTCTGTGAGTTATTCATTGGCAAAAGCTGCAAAGTCATCTGCGTCGACAATCTCATAACCGGCAAGCTATCAAATATTTCGCATTTATTGAAAAACAAAAACTTTCAATTCATGAAACACAATATATCCGAGCACATTAACATCAAGGGCCCGGTCGATTACATTTTGCATTTCGCCTCCCCGGCCAGCCCGATCGATTATCTGAAGTTTCCTATACAGACATTAAAGGTCGGGTCTCTGGGCACTCATAACGCCCTGGGAGTGGCTAAGGCGAAAAGAGCTAAATTTCTGCTGGCGTCCACCAGCGAAGTATACGGGGACCCTTTAGTTAACCCGCAGAGCGAAAGCTATTGGGGCCATGTTAATTGCATCGGGCCGCGCGGAGTCTACGATGAAGCGAAGAGATTCGCCGAAGCTATTACGATGGCGTACCATCGCTATCATAAGATCAATACGAAGATAGTCCGTATATTCAATACCTACGGCGAGAAGATGAGAGAAGAGGACGGCAGGGCGATCCCCAATTTCATAAGCCAGGCGCTTAACGATAAGCCGATCACGGTCTATGGCAGGGGTGATCAGACGCGCAGCTTCTGTTATGTCTCCGATCTGATAGACGGAATATACAGGTTATTGATGTCCGCGGAGAACTATCCTATGAATATCGGCAATCCCAACGAAATGACGATATTGGAGCTTGCTAAAGAGATAATACGCCTGACCGATAGCTCGAGCAGGATAATACATAAGGGCCTTCCGACAGACGACCCCAAAGTAAGGCGCCCGAATATATCCAAGGCAAAAAAGATACTTAAATGGCAGCCGAAGGTGGATTTGGAAGAAGGCCTGATTAGCACCATAAATTATTTTAAAAGTGCTTAATCCGTCATTCCCGCGTAAGCGGGAATCGATACACGGATACGTCATTCCCGCGTAAGCGGGAATCCATACAAGTTGTAGGCAGGTTTTAACCCGCCACTGTAATTTTTACCAATTCCATTGCACCGATCTATCAAATGTGTTAAATTATTGCAACGAAACTTGACAATGCCGCTAAGGCAAGGTATACTATTTCTGTAAATACTCATTTTTGATTATCTAAGGAAATGATATGAACTACAGAGAATTCATGGAAAAATGGCGTGACGCTCCATACATCAATATGTTAGGCGTATTCAATCATGCCGGCGCCAACCAGTCAATGCGTAATCAATTGACCCGTTGGCAAAAAAAAGGGCTTATTATTCAACTCAAGCGCGGCACCTACATCCTTAATAAAAATGACCGTAATATTTTTCCAAGCCGCTTCTTTTTCGCCAATCAGATCATGTGGCCGTCATATGTTAGTCTTGAATCAGCCCTCGGCTACTATGGTCTTATCCCTGAGATGGTTTCAGACGTAACATCGGTAACTTCAAAAAAGACAGCACGTTTTAAGAATGGCCTTGGGCAGTTCATCTATCAGCATCTTAAGCTTGATATTTTTAAGGGGTACAGTTCTTTTAAGGACGAGTCCGGGATGGACGTTCTTATCGCCGTGCCCGAAAAGGCACTGATTGATTTTTTGTATTTAAACTTAAGTAAATTCAAAGTATCCGCCAAGGATGTCTTTAGAGACTCTTGCAGGTTTCAAAATACGGAACAATTAAACTGCCGCAAGATCGTTTCGTGGGCGCGGTCATTCAAAAACAGGCGTCTTGAGTCGATCGCCGGAGAGTTTTGCGCGTTTATCAGGGACGAGGAAAAATGATCGAAATTATTAAGCAACAATTCAACAAAGAGATGACGGGAGAAGATAAGCTAAACCGCGCGCGTGAGCTTATCCAGATCTTGTGTCTGAAGATTCTTGACGAAAAAAAAGCCTTTGAGACCATGGCGTTTACCGGAGGTACCGCGCTGCGTATTATATTCGGCGTTAAGAGATTTTCTGAAGACATAGATTTTTCTCTTGTTAAAAAAGGCGGAAAATCTTTTTCTGAGGTGAGCGAAGAGCTTATTAAAGGGTTACGGTTGGCAGGGCTTCAGTCCGAATCCCAACTCAAGACGGTGAATACCGTTCATAGCGCTATGTTAAAGTTTCCCGGGCTCCTCAAAGAGATCGGTTTATCGCCATTGGCGAGCCAAAATCTCTCCGTTAAGCTCGAGGTGGATACCAACCCTCCGAAGGGAGGAAATATACAAACGAGATTTATTCAGAAGGCGTATCTCTTTAATGTAACTCACTTCGACCTGCCTTCGATGTATGCCACTAAACTGCACGCGTGTCGTTACCGCAAGTATATTAAAGGAAGGGATTTTTATGATTTCATCTGGTATATGTCAAATAAGACGATGCCCAACTTTACGCTTTTAAATAACGCAATTGAGCAGACACAAGGTGAAAATCCTGGTATCGACAAAAGTAATTTTAAGAATTTTCTTTTTCAAGGTATAGAACGGGTAGATTTTAAGGAAGCGCGTAAGGATGTTGAGCGTTTTCTAGAGGATAAGAGTGAGTTGCGTCTCTTCGATGCCAAGCTCATCAAGAATAGTATCGAATCTGTGTATGGATAGTCATGGATAATAGTTGTAGGGCGGGTTTTAACCCGCCACTGTAATTATTGTCATTGCGAGGAGGGCGAAGCCCGACGAAGCAATCTAAAAAGTTGAAGGGGTCTGACCCAACGCGTCTATTGCATCGTGAATGGGTCTGACCACAAAAGAACGTAAGTTGAAAAGGAGCAGTATGAAAATCCCGATTTTAGACTTAACCGCTCAATACAAGAGCATCAAATCAGAGATTGACGCAACGATCGCGCGCGTCGTCGACAGCCAGCACTTCATCCTCGGCTCTGAGGTTGAGGCCTTCGAAAAAGAAGTCGCCGTATATTGCGGCACGAAATATGCAGTTGGCGTTGCTTCAGGTACGGATGCGCTAATATTATCGCTAAAGGCTCTTGGCATAGGTCCGGGCGATGAAGTCATAACTACGCCGTTCACATTTTTCGCAACGGCAGAATCTGTCTCTCTTGTAGGCGCTAAACCCGTCTTTGTCGATGTCGATCCAAAGACATACTGTATCAATCCGGAATTGATCGAAGACAAAATCACTAAAAATACCAAGGCCATTATGCCGGTTCACTTATTCGGCCAATGCGCCGATATGGACAGGATATTAGAGATAGCCAAAATAAATAACCTAAAAGTAATTGAGGACACAGCCCAGGCCATGGGAGCGACGTACAAAGGTAAGCAAGCCGGCTCTATGGGAGATATCGGGGCCTTAAGCTTCTTCCCGAGCAAGAACTTGGGTGGATTTGGCGACGGTGGTATGATAATTACAAACAACAAAGAACTTGCCGATAAGATCAGAATGCTTCGTGTTCATGGCAGCACCGTGAGGTATATCCATTCCGCCATCGGTATGAATTCGAGATTGGACGCTTTTCAGGCTGCTATTTTAAGAGTAAAGCTCCGGCATCTCAATAAGTGGTTAGACGGCCGCCGCAAAGTCGCCCGTTATTATGATGAGAATTTAAAGGGCCTGCCGGTTATTACGCCGTATGCCCCATCCTATAACACCCATACCTATCATCTTTACGTACTTCGCGTTAAGCCAAGTCCTGAAAAATTGGCCAAGGCCCTTAATGACGCAGGCATAGAAGCGAGGACCTATTATCCAGTATCCCTTCATCTGCAGGAATGCTATAAAAACCTTGGCTACAAAAAAGGTGACTTGAAAGAGTCCGAATCCGCCTCTCCCGAAACTCTCGCCATCCCCATATACCCGGAATTGGGTACCGAGAGGCTCAGCCTCATCGTAAAAAAGATCCGCGAAACAGTATAGGTTGTAATGTCATCCCCGCCCCGTGTCATTCCCGCGAAACTTGTCCCCGTGAAAACGGGGAGCGGGAATCTAATTCTACACAACATACCCTATAGGGTATGCTATATCTATAATATGTCCCAATAGGGTATAATAATTCATAAAAAACTTGCAATTATACCCGAAAGGTGGTATATTATTACTGCTATGGCTCAGCCTCCAATAAATATACAGATTAAAAAGTTACGAAAAAAACTGGGTTTAAATCAGATCGATTTCGCGAGAAGATCGGGAGTTGGTTTGCGTTTTTTACGGGAACTTGAAAAAGGGAAGGCCACTGTTCGATTAGATAAGCTTAATCAGGTTTTGGATTTTTTAGGGCTCCATTTAGAAATAGCGCGTAATGAAAACAATGGAAGAATTTAGAAAAGCGCAGGTTTTTTACAATAAGGATTTTGCCGGATATATCACTGAGGCAAAAGATGGATATATTTTTGAGTACGACAAAGAGTTTTTAAAAAAGAATATACCTATTTCGATATCATTGCCTCCCAGGGAAGATCCCTATAAATCTAAAGAGCTATTCTCTTTTTTTAAGGGCCTTTTACCGGAAGGCTGGTATCTAGATATTGTTACGGCTGTGCAAAAGGTCGACAGGGAAGACTTGTTCGGCCTTTTGCTTTGCACTACGGGCGTAGATACAATCGGCGCTGTAACTGTTCGAAAAATGGGAGATGAGTCTAAAAATGAATAAGAAGCTTATCAAGGAGATGTTTGACGCTTCTGATCCGCCAATAATAGAATTTAGGCTGCAGGATATTTCTCGGGAAGCGCAGCAATTAACGGGAAAGTTATCTATCTCCGGGGTTCAGCCAAAATTATCCGTGAAGCTTGACAGAAAAAATAATTCGCTCATTTCTGCTGCCGAAGGCGGAGAATATATTTTAAAACCACAAAATCAGGCTTTTCCGAATATTCCCGAGAATGAGCAGTGTTGTATGGATATGGCGGCAGAGTTCGGGATAGATGTCCCGCCCCATTGTCTATTGCCTTTAAAGGACGGAAGCTTAGCATATATTGTGAAAAGATTTGACAGAAAATCAGGCATAAAAATACATCAGGAAGATTTTTTCCAAATTTTAGCTCCGGGAGATAAATACAAAGGTTCCGTTGAGCAAATTGGGCGTAAGTTAAAAGAAATATCGACAGCGCCCGGATATGATGCGCAATTATTTTTTGAGAGAGTTGTTTTTAATTTTATTATAGGGAATGGAGACGCTCATTTAAAAAATTATTCAATCGCATACCTGGATAACGAAACTATTCGTTTGACACCCGCCTATGATATTGTCTGTTCAAAATTGGCGATTCCGGGCGAAGAGGATTCCGCTTTGGCCGTTAATGGTAAAAAGGATCATTTGAAAAAAGAAGATTTTGATAAGTTGGCGGATTATTTAAATATACCTATAAAAATTCGATATGATAAATTTAAAAAGTGTTTAAATCTGATGAAAACGATAATTAAGAATTCTGAGATCAAGGAAGAGGCTCGAGAGCAATTTATCGATATTATTAAAGAGCGTTTGTCGCGTATGAAAATACCTTTATTTATACGGGAGTAACTATGGAAATGTTGAATGATTTTCCGAAGATTCAGTGTCCGTTCATCCGGCAGACCTTCCCGGTCAATAAGGACCACTTTAAGCAAGCGGGCAGCCGGTGCAACCTGCGCTTGCCCGAGGCTTATCTTGTGGTGGACCGAGTGAATCCGGGGTTTGAATGGGTCTTCGATGACGACGACACGATCGCCGTGGAAAAACTCAACGGTACCAACATCAAGATCAAGACCGAAAATGGGCGCTTAGTCGCGCTTCAGAACCGGAAGAACGTGATTGACCCCCTGCAGATCATGAGCGGCAAGACTTTTCTCATCGAAGGCATCTTCCGTTCGATCGGGAAAGGGTATGTCCAGGCGGAAGGTGAACAGTCCGGGGAGTGCATCGGCCCCAAGGTGCAGGGCAATCCCTACAAGCTCGATTTTCATGAGTGGTATCCCTTTGAAAAGGCGATTGGCTCCTTGAGTTACCGGTCGTTCCATGAGCACGCTCGGACTTTTGATAACTGGAATTCGTGGTTCAGGGACGGCCTGCATTCCCGTTTTTACCAGAAGATCGCCTCCAAAAAAGGCCTCGAAGGCCACGTCTTAGCCGAGGGCGTGGTGTTTTACAGCCTGAAGCGCAAGGCGGCTGGCCATGTTTTCATGGCCAAGCTGAGACGTGATATGTTCGACTGGTTTTATGCGGGAATTGAGATCTTCGGGTACGATAAAAAAGGCCGCGACGAGGTAGAAGAACAGGAAAAGTTTGATTGAGTATGTAGTGGACGTTTAAACGCCCGCTGTAATAAATAGAACCGTCCCCTTTATTCTTATACATTTGAGACTGGCATCAAGCTTTGCGGAATTGGTTTAAGAGGGGTATCCGCGGGGAAGGAAGTAGCTATTCTGCAGGATGGGATTAAGAAGATTGATAGTCACCTTGTGGATGCGGCGTTTCGTATTGCGCAGCCTGATAGTTTTGATCCGGCTCAATTGCGTAAGGACATAAAAATTCTGGAGCGATTGGCTAATTTAATGGACGAAGAGAAGATCATAAAGAAGATAAAGGAGATGGTGCCAAGTTATGGGAAAAATGCATAGATTAGGCTGCCTTAAAGATCCTCGTGATCTGCGTGATATTCCAATGAGGTTGGTCCTGCCTCCCATACCATTGCCCGTCAAGATCGATTATGGTACCGATATGACACCGGTTAGAAATCAGGGGGATGAGGGAACATGCGTTGCTTTTGCGAGCGTGGTAGGTGTAAAAGAATATCAGGATTCAAAAGAATACAAGAAGACGATGGAGCTTTCTCCGCGGTATACTTACAGCCTTTGCAAGCAAAATGATGGCAGTCCCGATGAGGAAGGTACGTATCCCAGGGTAGCAATGAAGATGTTGCTGAAATTCGGAACACCTCCCGAGAGCTATTGGCCATATCGTCCGCATCAAACAGACAAGCCAAAGACAGGCGCGGATAAAGCGGCGGTAAAATACAAGGTAAAAGCCTATGCGCGGCTTAAGACCATTACAGAGATGAAGAGAAGCCTTGTGGTTAACGGCCCGTTCATAGCGGGTGTTGATGTATATGAGTCATGGTTTACGAAGAAGGCCTCTAAAACCGGCTTGATACCTATGCCGAAAAAGTCCGACCAGTATCAGGGCGGCCATGCCATATGTATCGTCGGTTATGACGATACAAAAAAACTCTTCAAGTTCAAAAACTCCTGGGGCGATGACTGGGGAGACGAAGGATACGGCTATTTAACCTACGACTATATGAGACAATATTGTGTCGATGCCTGGAGTGCCACAGATCTGATCGAAAACCCCATGGCATTGGTGAGGAAGATAGAAGAAGTATTGGTCAGGTATGCTTAACAGTCGGAATTAGGGACGATTCCGGCATTTATCATGATAATCGCCGGGCAAAGATGAGCAACTTTACTATTGACAACTCCAAAAATACGTGTAAAATGGAACTATGTATTCCAGATTAATTCACTCGCCTGAAGGTAAAAGTTTCTTCTTATTTGGCCCGCGAGGCACAGGCAAGACCACGTGGGTAAAGGCCGCTTTCCCCAAAGCCGTATATGTGGATTTATTAGAGGCGGAGCTTTTTAATAACCTTCTGGCTAATCCGCAACGCCTCGAAAATTTAATCCCCGAAGGTTTCAAGGACTGGATTATTATAGATGAGGTACAAAGAGTTCCCGAACTACTGAATGAGGTTCACCGCCTTATAGAGAAGTATAAATATAAATTTATCTTAACCGGTTCAAATGCGCGAAAGATAAAGAGAAAAGGACAGAATTTAATGGCCGGCCGCGCCCTTACCTGTTATATGCATCCGCTCACCGTATCGGAATTAGGCAAAGATTTTAACTTAGGGCTTTCGCTTACATATGGGCAGCTGCCCAGTGTTTATATGGAAAAGGACCCCAAGGCATATCTTGAGAGTTATGTAAAGACCTATCTGGAAGAGGAAATACAGCAGGAGGGCTTAACCAGAAATTTGGCGGGATTTGCCCGTTTCCTTGAAGCAGCAAGTTTTTCGCAAGGCTCAATCCTTAATATTTCATCGGTTGCCAGGGAGTGTTCTGTTGAGCGCAAGGTTGTGGAAAGCTACTTTTCAATATTAGAAGATCTGCTTATGGCTTATAGAGTGCCTGTTTTTGTCAAAAAAGCAAAGAGGCGCATGATCAGCCATCCTAAATTCTATTTTTTTGACGCGGGAGTTTACCGCACCTTAAGGCCTGCGGGCCCTTTGGATATGCCCGAAGATATAGAAGGCATTAGTCTGGAGACGCTTCTTTTTCAAGAACTCAATGCCGCAAATACCGATTACGGGTTAGGCTATAAAATATACTATTGGAGGACGGCTGACAATACGGAAGTGGATTTTGTATTATATGGGGATAGAGGGATCCGGGCTTTTGAGATTAAACGGACGGCCAGGATTTCCGGGGGTATGTTAAAAGGATTGAAGTCTTTTCTTGCGGATTACCCCATGTCAAAGGCATATTTTGTGTATGGAGGCAGCCGCGAAATGAGGGATGGCAAAATTTCTATTCTTCCCATAGAAGATGCGCTAAGGCGCCTACCCGAACTCTTGTCTTAGGATCAGCGCTTTAGCATGAAAAATACCTATATCCTTGGAATATCGGCGTTTTACCATGACGCGGCGGCGGCGATCCTGCGCGACGGCGAGATAATAGCGGCGGCGCAGGAGGAGCGCTTTACCCGCAAGAAGCACGATCCGGGCTTTCCGAAAAATGCCATAGACTATTGCCTGCGCGAAGCCGGCATAAAAAATAGCGATTTAAGCATAGTCGCTTTCTACGAAAAACCTTTCATTAAATTCGAGCGTTTATTAGAGACATATTTGGCATATGCCCCCCTCGGGCTTCGGTCTTTTATTCAGGCCATGCCTCCGTGGATCAAACAAAAACTATTCATAAAAGACTACATCCAAAAAGAGCTCGACTTCGACGGAACGGTCCTTTTTCCGGAACACCACCATTCTCATGCGGCGAGCGCCTTTTACCCTTCACCTTTTAATGAAGCGGCGATTCTTACGGTTGATGGAGCAGGGGAATGGGCTACGGCCAGTTTTGGCAAGGGTAAAGGTAATTCTATAGAACTTTATTCTGAAATACGCTTTCCTCATTCTCTCGGACTATTGTATTCGGCCTTTACGTATTACTGCGGCTTTAAGGTGAATTCCGGCGAGTATAAATTGATGGGCCTGGCTCCATATGGCGAGCCCGCTTACATTAATGCCATACTCGATAACCTCATAGACTTAAAAGAGGATGGTTCGTTCAAGCTTAATTTGAAATATTTCAATTATTGCGCGGGCCTCACTATGACCAATAAAAGATTCCATGATCTATTCGGAGGGCCTCCCCGAAAAAGAGAGGCCAGGATCGAGCAGAGGCACATGGATCTTGCAAGGTCGGTGCAGGTTGTTATCGAGATGGCTATAATGAAGATCGTCAAACATGTGCATGAAGAGACCGGCTCGGAGAATTTATGCCTTGCCGGAGG
>JAPLMG010000143.1 GCA_026387165.1 Candidatus Omnitrophota bacterium | reverse complement strand
CCTGAAAGAGCATTCCGAATTTCATCCTTACGGCGCTGAGCTCCTTCTCATCCATGCGCGTTATATCTTTACCGTCTATCAGCACATGGCCCGAATCCGGCTTTAACAACCCTATGATATGCTTTAAAAGAACGCTCTTGCTGCAGCCGGAGCGGCCTATAATAACGGTGGATTCGCCCGTCTTTATGTCCAGGTTCAGGTTATCCAGCACCTTATGCCCGTCGAAAGATTTTGAAACGTTTATTATCTCTATCATATTTTGATTTTGATTCCAAAGATTTTTAAAAAGATTACTGCGATTTAATTTTTTAAATCTCTGAAATCTATTTTTTAATCACTGTAATCACATTTATAAATTTATTTTACGTTAAGAAGTAGAACAATGCCGTGAAGAAACAGTCGGACGCTATTATCAATATGAAGCTCGTTACAACGCTCGACGTAGTCGCCCTGCCGACGCCCTCCGCTCCTCCCTCAGCCCTCATGCCTTCATAACAGGCTATGATGCATATTATGACGGCGAAGAATACGCTCTTTATCAGACCGGTGTATACATCTTTATACCTCAACGCCTTCCATGTCATCTTCATGTACATTGCGTGCGTTATATTGAGCTTGTGAACGCCTATCAGATATCCTCCCAAGCCCCCTATCACATCGGCGTAAAGGGTCAAAATCGGTATCATTATCATAAGAGCCAAAAACCTCGGCACAACGAGATATTTTACCGGATTGGTAGCGAGAGTTTCCAGGGCATCTATCTGCTCCGTAACTTTCATCGTTCCGACTTCCGCGGTGATGGAAGCGCCTATGCGGCCCGCGACTATAAGCGCTGTCAAGACGGGCCCAAGCTCGCGCACCATAGAGAGCGCGACCAATGACGCAATGTAGATCTCCGCGGAGAGCTTTTGCATTTGGTATGCGCTCTGAAGCGCCAGCACCAGTCCGGTGAAAAGGCTTATCATAGAGACTATCGGGAGTGAGTCAACCCCGATCCTCGACATCTGTTCAACTATCTGTTTCTTTCTTAAGGGTGGTATGGGTATCCAGAATAGAGTTTCGCCCAAAAGAATTGAGGCACCTCCCCCGTATCTGACAAATTCCACGAACCTTCTTCCTATCAACTCGGCTAAGTTTCTTAACATATTTTCCTTTTTTAGAATGATTTCAGAGATTTTAAAAAGATTTCAGAGATTAATTACCGGTAATCATTGTAATCTGTTTTTTAATCTCTGTAATCATATTTCAAAACTTATCCTTATGCTCCAACCCGAAAAAGTTACTGTCAGGCGCGAACTTCACCTTAATACTGTCATTCGGATGCAGATTGTAACCAAGCTCGAACTGATCGCGCTCTCTGAGGCTCTCGTCCACACTGTCGTCATTTACGTACTTTTTGAATCCGACATTAAAACCGCCCGCAAAATTCTTGGTCATCCTGAATTCGCGCACATCCTGCCACTTGGCGGTCTCCCACCCGTCCCATGCCATCGCATTCTCGCCGTTCAGCACCTTTAGATTCTCAAAGATGCTCTCTTTTCCTATGCGCCTCAGGTCCATTTCGCCGCCCAGAACCACCGGTCCGCTCTCGCGGATTATCCTGGAGTCCTCTATTCTCATTACGGGGCCGTCGCCCTTGAGAGAGATGCTTAAATACTCAAAATTCACTTCACCCATGCGCCCCTTCCTCATCTCGAGGCGGATATTGGTCTTTAAATTTTTTATCGTTCCGTTAAGCTCCAATTTCGAGTTTAGGTTGCCGGAAACGTATGAGCCGTAACCGGGGTTGATCGCGGATAGAACCTGCGGCATATTCATATTATCGGTCACCGCTACCACGTCAATAAGATGCGGCTCCCTCAATCCGAACTTGCCGTTTAGATAGAACATATGCCCGAGATCGAGGTTTGAAACCTCCAGAGTCTCCTTCGATATCCTGTACGACGCCTTCAGGTCAAAGAACGGTTTATAATTGACTATTACGTTTGTTGCTTCTATGTCGCCTTCGAGGCATTCGTCTTTGGGTAAGATAGAGTTTTTTACGGCTGTATTTCTTATTACGACATCTCCGGCAACATCGACATCCCGCAGCTTGAAGTGATCTACTTTTACGGATATCAGCAGCACTTCGCGTCCAGCGGCGAAATTACTCTCTATCTTAATGAGGCCCGACTTAGGCCTGAGTATCAAGCGGGCTATGCCGTTCTTGAGCCGCCCCTCAACCTCTATTTTACTTGAGCCGAATACTCTTACGTAGCCGCGCACGGCGGCGTTATCTACAGCCCCTTCGAGCGTTACAAAACCGGAGAGCTCCCCGTTCTCGGTCTCAAAGTCTATCTCTATACGGGGAACTCTCTTGAAGCTATCAGGAAAGGCGAGATCCCAAACGCGGTAATTCGACACCATTTTCTTGATCCAAAAAAACCGCGGCCGGTACATCTGGCGCCCATTGCCCATCCCTCGGCCCTGTGCCTCGACATTGCTCGGCACCGTTCGAGGCACCGTGAGCCTGTCGAACGGCTCGGGATGAGCCCCCAGCGACGCCGAAGGGCCCAATATCCTTACATCCCGTAAAGCTATCGGGCGAACTATGCCTCCGTCTATGCTTCCGATGGATATGTCAAAATTTCTGCCGAAGATCTCCTCTATCCTCTCTTCAGCCAGGATCTTCAGCCTGGGAGCAAAAGCTTCTATCCTGCTCTCAAAGAACGCGATAAAACTTATTACTAATAAGAATATAAGCGTTGTCTTGAACCGGCGTCGTGCCCGTATATTTCTCATACACCGTATTAAACCGTGACAAAGTCTAAGCTGTCGGCCTTTGCGGTCACGCGCACCTTGGCGCCGTTCTTGTAATTACCTTTTATGATCTCTTCGGCGAGAGGATCCTCCAGGAACCTCTGGATGGTCCTCTTCAACGGCCTGGCGCCGAACACTTTGTCGAATCCACGCTCTACCAGAAAGTCTTTCGCTTCCTTCGTCAGGTCTATTAAAATGCGCTGATCTTTCAGCCTGGACTCAACATCCTTTATCTCAAGCTCGATTATCTTCTCAAGGTCCTCTTTTGTTAACGGCCTGAAGACGATGGTGTCATCTACCCTGTTCAGGAATTCCGGCTTGAATACCTTTTTTACTTCCTCCAGCAACCTCGACCTCATAGACTGGTACGTCACTTCCTCTTCCTGGGATTTGAATCCTATTGAACCCTGTTTCTTCAGCGTCTCCGCGCCTATATTCGAGGTCATTATGATTATGGTGTTCTTGAAGTCCACTTTCCTCCCGAACGAATCGGTGAGACGGCCCTCTTCGAGCATCTGTAAAAGTATATTGAACACATCTGGATGCGCCTTCTCGATCTCATCAAGCAATACTACGGAATACGGGCGGCGGCGCACCTTCTCGGTAAGCTGTCCCCCTTCATCATAGCCGACGTAACCCGGAGGGGCTCCCACGAGCCTCGACACGTTGAACTTCTCCATATATTCCGACATGTCGATCTGTATTATGGCGTCTTCGTCGCCGAACATGAATTCGGCCAGCGCCCTCGCCACAAGCGTTTTACCCACACCGGTGGGGCCCAGGAATATGAACGAGCCTATGGGCCTTCTGGGATCCTTTATCCCGGCGCGCGAACGCCTCACGGCATGGGCGATAACGCTTATCGACTCATCCTGCCCTATGACGCGTTTATGAAGGCCCTCCTCCATCTTCAGGAACTTTGTCTGCTCCTTCTCTTCGAGCCTTACTATGGGGATGCCGGTCCACTTTGAAACTATATAGGCTATATCTTCGTCGCTGACCTCCGGCTCGATCTTGCCGCGCGACTCTTTCCATTCTTTCTTTATACCGGCGAGATCTTCTTTGAGTTTCCTCTCTTCATCGCGAAACTTGGCTGCTTTTTCGAAATCCTGGCCTTTGACGCTCTGCTCCTTCTCTTTCTTTACGGCCTCCATCTTCTCCTCGACATGTTTAACATCGGGAGGAGCCGTCATGATGGAAAGGCGCGCCCGGGCACCCGCTTCGTCTATCAGATCTATCGCCTTATCAGGCAGGTATCTGCCGGTTATGTATCTGTCGGAAAACTTGGCTGCGGCTTCTATCGCGTCATCCGTAAACTTTACCCTGTGATGCGCCTCATACTTATCGCGCAGGCCTTTCAATATCTCTATGGTCTCGTCCACTGTAGGCGGTTCCACCATGATCGTCTGGAACCGTCTCTCGAGCGCCGCATCTTTCTCTATATGTTTCCTGAATTCGTCGAGCGTCGTTGCCCCTATGCATTGTATCTCTCCGCGGGAGAGAGCCGGCTTCAATATATTTGAAGCGTCTATAGCGCCTTCAGCGCCGCCCGCGCCTATAAGCGTATGGAGCTCGTCTATGAATATTATGACGTCCTCCGAGCGTTTTATCTCATCCATTACCGCCTTGATCCTCTCCTCGAACTGGCCTCTGTACTTTGTGCCGGCGACCATAAGCGCA
>JAPLMG010000292.1 GCA_026387165.1 Candidatus Omnitrophota bacterium | reverse complement strand
GTTCGCGTAGAATGACCGCAGAAGAATTTATAATAGGCCATAAACAGCTTTCTTTCGGCGCAATTCTAAAGTGAAAATGTTTTTTCTTGCGCGGATAATTTTTTATGATATAATTCATCCATTACATAAGGAGTTAATTGCATTATGCCGGAATTAAGACGGGATCCAGTAATAGGAAGATGGGTTATAATATCTACCGAGAGGTCTAAGAGTCCGAGCGATTTTAATATCGAGCACGGGGAAGAGCCTGAGATGGAGTGCCCTTTCTGCGAAGGCCACGAGAAACAGACTCCCACGGAAATATTTGCAATCAGAAAACCGGGCACAAAAAAGGACTCGCCGGGCTGGAATGTGAGGGTCGTGCCCAGCATCGCACCGAAATTCAAGATAGAAGGCGATTTAGACAGGCGCGGTGTCGGGATGTACGATGTCATGAACAATATAGGCGCCCATGAAGTGATATTAGAGTCTTCCAGGCATCTAACTGATATATATCAATTATCAGAGCCTGAAATACAAGATGTAATCAATACCTCTATTTACCGTATCAGCGAACTAGAAAAAGACATTCGTTTTAAATACTGCCTTTTATTTAAGAATCACGGATTGAAAGCAGGCGGCAGCATGAAAACAAAACACTTGAGGAGCCAGCTTATTGCGACGCCTGTCACGCCTACGAGAATCAAAGAAGAACTTAGGGGTTCCAGGATCTATTTTGAATATAAAGAAAGGTGTGTTTTCTGCGACATCATACGCCAGGAAATAGAAACGGGAACAAGAGTAATAATGGAAACAAAAACCATAGCGGCAATCGCGCCTTTTGCGTCAAGATTTCCTTTTGAGATATGGATAATACCTAAAGTGCACAGGGCAGATTTCATGAATATACAGGCTGATGAGATAAAGGATCTGGCGAATGTGTTAAAGACAATTTTCGCGAAACTTTCAAAGGCATTAAACGACCCGCCGTATAATTACATGCTGCACACAGCTCCTTTCAGGCGGGCAAAGAGGCCCGGGTATTGGCACACAATAGAAGAGGATTATCACTGGCACATAGAGGTCATGCCCAGAATTACTCAGGTGGCTGGTTTTGAGTGGGGTTCTGGATTTTATATAAATCCGACTCCTCCGGAAGAAGCGGCGAAATATTTACGCGAGGTAACTTTATAATGTCTCAATTAAGGCGCGATCCGATAACTGGAAGATGGGTGGAAGTGGCTGTATCGAATCCGAAAAAATGCGAAGAGTTTGATATGAAACCGCAGATCAAAAAAGGCGGTACGTGCCCTTTTTGCCCGGGAAACGAGAAGATGACTCCGCCTGAGATAGAGGCAATCAGAGATCCTAAAACAAAGCCGGGTACGCCAGGCTGGACAGTGAGGGTAGTTTCGAATAAATTTCCAGCGTTGAAGATAGAAGGAGAGCTGGATAAGCGGGGAATCGGCATGTTTGACATGTCAAACGGCATTGGCGCCCACGAAGTAATAGTTGAAAATACAGATCACAATAAAGACCTGGCTGATTTGACGCAGGATGAGATAAGCGCTGTAATATCAAAATATAAATCCAGAAGCATAGACTTAGAAAATGATGCGAGATTTAAGTATATCCTGCTTTTTAAAAATCACGGCGAAGCCGCAGGCGCATCGCTTGAGCATTCGCATACCCAGCTAGTGGCATTGCCTATCGTGCCAAAGAGAGTCAAGGAAGAATTAAAAGGCGCCCAAAATTATTTTAAATACAGAGAGAGATGCGTTTTTTGCGATATGATAGCCCAGGAACAGCAGGAAAAAGAGAGGATAGTGTTCGAAAATAAACATTTTATAGCCTTTTGCCCTTTTGTGTCCCGCTTTCCGTTCGAGACGTGGCTATTGCCGAAGGCGCATAATCCTGAATTTAAATCAATAGATGATTCAGTGATTTACGATATGGCGGGCGCATTAAAAGAAGTCCTTGCGAGGCTGAAATCAAGGCTTAACGACCCGGCGTATAATTTTATAATTCACACCGCGCCTATCAAAGACGGTTTTTATGAAGAATACCACTGGCATCTGGAGATAATGCCGAAATTGACAAACGTGGCTGGTTTTGAATGGGGTTCCGGATTATACATAAACCCCTCCTCGCCCGAGATAGCCGCTAAGTGTTTAAGAGAAACCTGCGCAACAAAATAGAATACAATCAAATAAGGAGGTAACAAAATGGGAGTAAAGGTTGGCATCAATGGTTTTGGAAGGATTGGCAGAAATGTTTTCAGGGCAGCAATCGAGAACCGCAACATTGATTTTGTGGCAGTTAATGATTTGCCGACTCCGCCGGCTACGCTGGCGCATCTTTTAAAGTATGATTCTACGCTGGGAGAGTTGAAGGTAAATATTGAGGCAAAGGAAAACGCCCTTGTTGTAAACGGAAAAGAAATAAAGAGAATGACCTACAAAGATCCCGCAGAGATCCCTTGGGCAAGCATGGGGGTTCAGGTAGTAGTGGAATCCACGGGCGTATTTACGGAAAAAGAAAAAGCAGTAAAACATATTCAGGCAGGCGCAAAAAAGGTTATAATCACAGCTCCTGCTAAGAATGAAGATCTTACGGTTGTTATGTGCGTTAACGAGAGGGTGTATGATCCTGCGAAGCATAGCGTAATTTCAAACGCGAGCTGCACAACAAATTGTCTGGCGCCTGTCGCAAAGGTCCTGATAGAGAAGTTCGGGATAAAAAGAGGTTT
>JAPLMG010000129.1 GCA_026387165.1 Candidatus Omnitrophota bacterium | reverse complement strand
AGGCCAAGAAGGACAGATTCCTGGAAAAATGGGTGTGGGAACTTGAGCTGCGGGCTACGGTTAACGCGGACCTGGACGAAATAGAATGACGATGAAGAGACTGCTTCCGACAGCTGAACTATTGCGCTAATCCGCTATTTTTAAATTTTTATGGGATCTGAGCGCCGCCTGAAGAAGCGCCAGGCCCTTATCAAGATCCTCGCCTTTGTAGAAGACCCCCGACACTTTATAGCGGGCCGACAGCTTAATATCGAACTTCTCAAGACAGGCGCTGATGATGATGACGGGGATCGTCTTATTGAACGCTCTCATCTTCTTAAGGGCTTCGTTCCCGTCCATGCCCGGCATGTTGATATCGAGAAATACTATGTCCGGAGGATCGGTCCTTACAGCGTCCAAAGCGCTTTTGCCGTCCGGCACGGCCCGCACCGAATATCCTTTCGATTCAAGCCAAACTGTCATAAGCTGCCTGAAATCCTGCTCATCATCCGCAACTAATACCCTTATCTTTTTACCCATGTATGCCCTCCGGTTTTTTTAACGGCAACGTAAAAATAAATCTCGCGCCCTTCTCTTTTCCGCTCTCCGCCCAGATCTCACCTCCGTGCAGCTGCACTATCTCTTTGGCGATCGCCAACCCTATGCCTGTTCCGCTGACATCATTCGATGTGCGCTCTCCGACCTGACAGAACTTATCAAAAAGTTTAGGAAGATCGTTTTCGTCTATCCCTATGCCAGTGTCCTCAACACTGATCACGATCTCGGACTTCTTGCCGCTCAGGACAGAGGAGATCGTAATCGTCCCGTTCTGAGGGGTGAACTTTATAGAATTTCCTATAAGGTTGGTAAGCACCTGGGTGATCTTGTCCGGATCCATTTCGATATCCGGCAGCCCATCCTGCACCCTCTTATTTATCTTTATAGATTTTGTTCTGGCCCATACTTCCAGGTTCTCGGCCGATTCGGATACGACATGCGCGGGAGAGACCGTTTTATACACGAGCGCCAATTTACGCGCCTCCAGCTTGGAGAGATCCAGCAGATCGTTGATCAGGGCCGTGAGCCTCTTCAGGTTGCGTTTGGCTATCGTAAGCAGTTCTGCCTGCGGCGCCGGAACGGCGCCCATCGTCTTGTCAACGATCAGCGTGACGGCTTTATCTATCGCGACGAGCGGGGTGCGCAGCTCATGAGATATGTTGGCGAGAAACGAGGCCTTTAAACGGTCCAGTTCCTTCTGTTTTGTGATATCGCTCAGCGCGTATACCATACCCACCGTCTGGCCGTTCTCGTCCTCTATTACGGCGCTCGAGGCCCGCAGAATTTTTTTCGTATCATCGCTCTGGCTGGCAACTTCTATCGTTCTATCGTCTTCGCCGGCTCCGCCCTTGATCATCGAGACGAGCTGCTCGCTTTTGAGGCTGGCCATTATCGACTTTCCGGACTTCTCTTTTATCGATTTGCCCAGGAGTTTCTCCGCGGCCGGGTTCATCATAATGACGTTCCCCTTTGAATTGACAACGACCAAGCCCTCAGCGATACTCCGTATGACGGCTTCGGTCTCTTTCTTCTCCCGAAGGACCGTCTTAAACTTCTTCCAGGCCTTCTCCTCGCTCTGAGCCTTCTCTTCTATTACCTGTTCAAACTTTTTACCCAGGTCGCGGGCTTGCTGCTCGCTATTTTTCTTTAACTCTTCGTTCACCATGCCGGAAACGGCCTTGACTATCTTCCTTGCGTCTTCATCGGAGCCTATCGCCTCGCTGACAACGTCCGATATATCCTGCTCCAATACCGTACCGTCATAGCGCGGACGGTACGAGCCTGCGCCATGCGTCTTATCGCTCTCTGGCTTTACGCCGCCTGTCAAACCGGCAAAATAGGCAAGTGTAAGCGCGATCACGACGCTGACTAAGGCCGCCACGGTATAAAATATGACTGTCGAGGACATGTTTTTCGGAATACTTTCTTTTTATGATACAATAGTATCATCTTCCTGCTGCCCTTTCAAGTTAATAATGTGGTATAATTTGTCTTTCCAATCGACAGAAGATCATTTATGAATACATTGCTAAAAACGGGAAGGGCATGGACCCTTTTTTCGATATTCTGCGCGATCTTATGCTTTACATGTCTGATCTTCTCCTATCCGTCTCTCTTTGATCCGGACAGTTATTACAATATCGCTATCTCAAATTTTATCAGGGATACGGGCTTTCGTTATGAGTTCCGATGGACGACTTTCTCGGTATTTAACGGCTCCTTCGCGGACAAGGACCTGCTGCTGCACATAGTCACCCTGCCGTTCCTGTACATCACGGCAGATCCTCTTCTGGCGGGAAAATTCGCTATTCTTTTTTCCATCGCCATGCTTCTTCTGGCATACGCGTTCATACTCAAGAATTACCTTCCGGATATCGCGGCCTCTCTCTTCCTTCTGCTTCCGATAACATCCTGGATATTTTCCGCATACCTGCTTCAACTCAGATCCATGACCTTATCAAACATTCTCGCCATATTGGGCATATACTCGATCATAAACAGGAAGTTTTTTTACGTATTCGTCCTGTCGCTGATCTATTCATTGACGCACGCTTCGTTCTTCATGCTTATAATATTCGCTTTTGTATGCGAAGCGTTACGAACTCTGTTCGACAAGGGATTCTGCAAAAAGAACATACTCCTCGTGATACTCGGCTCTGCCGCCGGGCTGGCCGCCCATCCCAATTTTCCGAACAATCTTTTTTTGCTCTACCTGAACGGGATGCTCGTCCCGCGCGACCTGATCGGCGGCATGGGTATGGTATTCAGCGGTGAGCTCGGCGCGCTCGATACGAGGGCGGCTCTCATTGATAACTTTATGCTCTTTTTCGCCTTCAATCTTATTCTATGGATATTATTCCGGGCGAGAAGGGGGGCAAGCCTCGCTACGGCGGTATGGCTCGCATCTTCCATCATCTATCTGACGCTCGCTCTCTTCGCGGTAAGATACTGGTATCAGGCAAACCTGTTTATCTTTATCGCTCTAGCGTCTCTGGTGAATGACTTTAAGGAAAGCGGGATATTTAAAAAGGCCGCGTCAAAAATATTCATTCTTATAATACCCTGCTTCATCATCGCGTCGCCGCTTCTGGCCGCCAATCTTCGGCAGCTCATGCAATTTGTAAAGTTCTCCGGCGAACATAGCCTACACATGGAAAAAGCCGCGCGCTGGATGAGCGCGAACATACCTGAGGGCCGGACCATCTATCACAGCTATTACGACGACTCTTCTTATTTTATCTGCCTGAACCCGGGTAATTCGTATATCAATACCAACGACCCTGTCTACATGTACTACCGCTATCCCAGGGAATTCGCCCTGATGAACGATCTGAGCATGGGAAGGGTAAGCGCTCCCTGGAAAATATTTGAGAAAGTCTTCAGAGTCGATTATGGATATGTAAGAAAGGCCGAGCCTTTATTCCGGCAGATCAGATCGGACCCGGAACATTTTAAGATTGTCTATGAGGATAGAGAGAGTATAATATTTGAACTAAGAATAAACAAAAAAGAAAGGAGGGAGGTAAAATGAGAAAGGCCATAAGCATACCGGTCACTTTATTGGTCGCGTCTCTTTTTGTCTGCAGTATAGTCTACGCGCAGCCTGAACGCGTAGAGAAGATCAAGGCCGAAATATTTCAGCACAGGCAGGCGATAGAAAGATTGAAGGCGGAATTGATAGCCATGGGGGTGCCTCCCCCGCAGGAGGCCGTTACGGCAACAAGCGGCGCAGTAACGACTGAAGCCACACCGGCGACAATAGTCGTTGTGCCGCCGTATCCTATAGATAGAGATAATAATCCCCCGGGGCCGGCAGGCGGACGGGGAACAAATTGGGAAAATCCGCCGGGGCCCAGAGGAGGGCCGGGGGCCAGCCCAAATAAGCCCGGCAGTAGACGATAATCATCGGATCATTAAAAACAAAA
>JAPLMG010000134.1 GCA_026387165.1 Candidatus Omnitrophota bacterium | reverse complement strand
TCTATATTCCTAAAAGAGGAGAGAACGCGCCATGCAAACGGCGATTTCTCTATACAGGAGACAAGGGCGAGCCGTCCATTATTTCATACAGCCATATATTTTCTGTCGATGGTAGCGATCCTGGTATTCGCGAACTGGAGCAAGGGGCCGGAAGAGGCCGGCCTATGGTTTCAGATATTCCGCTATAAATGGTGGATTACGGGATTATCGCTTATAAGTTTATTTTTAATGCTCTTCAAGTGGTTTAAAATAGATGATCTTAAAGATTGGGTCGGTGCGACATGGGGTTTTGCGCTTCAAATACTGCCGCTTTTATTCGTTGGCGTGCTTGTATCCGGATTTTTATTGGGCAGAGTCGGGCATGAAGGGATCATCCCTTCAAGATTCGTGGCTATGCTTGTGGGAGGCAACTCCTTGTGGGCCAATTTCTTTTCATCCATCGTAGCGGCATTCATGTATTTTGCCACACTTACCGAAGTGCCGATCCTCCAGGGCCTCATCGGTTCAGGCATGGGCAAAGGGCCGGCTCTGGCGCTTCTTTTGGCAGGGCCTGCTTTAAGTTTGCCGGCCATGCTCGTATTACGCAGTGTTATGGGGACCAAGAAGACCGTTGTTTATGTGAGCTTAGTTGTTGTCATGGCAACTGTAAGCGGTATGATCTTTGGTTGGATCGCGAAATAATAGGAGCGAAAATGAAGATCAAAATTTTAGGAGTAGGTTGTCCGAAGTGTAAACAGCTTACAGCAAACGCCGAGTCAGCGGTAAAAGAGCTAAACGTTGTCGCTGAGATCTTCAAGGTCACAGATATCGACAAAATCACCGAATACGGCGTGATGATGACTCCGGCATTGGTTGTTGACGGCGCCATCGTCTCATCCGGCAAAGTGTTAAGCAAAGACGAGATTAAAAATATCATTTCAAAAAAATAGCAAAAAAATAGGAGGACGAAGTGAAGAGGCTATTTCCGATTCTTCTGGCGGTTGCCGCGCTAAGCAGCGGCATAATCCTTTCGCTGCCGGCTCAAGCAGGAGAGGACGCAAAGCCCGCGCATGTCGTTGCCTATTATTTCCACGGGTCATTTCGCTGTCCTACCTGCCACAAGCTGGAGCAGTATTCCGGGGAAGCGATAGAAACTAATTTTAAGGATGCAATTGCCTCGGGAAGACTGGAGTATAAGGTCGTCAACGTAGAGGATAAAGGCAATGAACACTATGGCAATGATTACCGGCTTTATACCAAGTCGCTTATTTTGTCGTTAGTCAAAGACGGCAAAGAAATAAAATGGATAAATCTTGATAAGATCTGGGAGTATGTTCGTAATAAAGAGATGTTTATCGATTATGTGAAGAACGGGGTCGCCGATTTATTAAAGGAAGCATAATGACAGAGGTATTAATAGGTTTTACATCGGCATTATGGCTGGGCATATTAACTTCAATAAGCCCGTGCCCTTTAGCCTCCAATGTGGCTGCTATTTCCTTTCTGTCAAAGAAGATAACTCATC
>JAPLMG010000111.1 GCA_026387165.1 Candidatus Omnitrophota bacterium | reverse complement strand
CCCGAATGTTTTTACCTGTCCCCATGAAAATGGGGATCGGGAATCCAAATAAAACATAATGATCGTCGTAGATTCCCGCTCCCCGCTTTCGCGGGGACAAGTTTCGCGGGAATGACATATTGAGTTTCTTCTTTATGCTATGCTATTACTAGATTTAGTAATAGATTAGCGTAAGTATTAGCGTAAGTATGTACCCCCATCGTCATTGAGAAAAATGGGGTCAGTCCCAACGCGTCACCTTCCGTGCTGGATGGAACTGACCCCATTTATAGTAGTCCGGAAGTGCCCCTTTGTCATTGCGAGGCCGCCGCCGAAGGCGGCGAGCCGAAGCAATCTCCGACGGAGAGATTGCTGCGCCATGTACCTGAACAAAGTGAATGGTACATGGCTTCGTCGGCACTTCGTGCCTCCTCGCAATGACGAAAAACACGAATTGTGACACAGTCTGAATGACGAGGGGTGGGCTTCTGAAGATAATGGGGACACCCATTTTTTTGATAAAAAATGAGTGTCCCCATTTTATTTGATGAGTTGTTTTAGATGGGTCACTGCGTCCTTGGATTTGACTTCAACCACACTGCGGTCAATTCGCTTCTTTATTTCAACTACATCTTTTTTGGCGTTCTTCTCCCCTATTATAATCTGTATGGGGATACCTATCAAATCGGCGTCTTTAAATTTTATTCCCGCGGAAATATCCCGGTCATCAAAGAGCACTTCATATCCCGCCTCTGTAAGGTCCTTATAAACTTCTTCGGATAGATCTTTAACCTTTTTACCCGCGACATTCAGAGCGACTATCATAATCCGGTAAGGAGCGATCGACATGGGCCATATTATGCCGTCTTTGTCGTTACTCGTTTCGATCAGCGTGGGTATTATTCTGGTGACGCCAATGCCGTAACAGCCCATGATGGCGGGAACGGTCTTCCCGTCCTGCTCCAGGATCTTCGCGCCGAGGACCTCAGAATATTTTGTCCCGAGCTTGAAAGTATGCCCTACTTCTATGGCGCGTTTGATATCTATCGCCTTTCCGCAGGCCGGACATTTATCTTCTTTGGTTACCGTCCTAAGATCCGCAAACTCTTTGGTCTCAAAATCTCTTCCCGTGTTCACATTGATAAGATGGGCGTCTTTCTTATTGGCGCCTGTGACAAAATTTACGAGATCTTTTATACTGTCATCCGCGACTATCCGTACGTTCTTTAATCCCGCGGGGCCTGAGAACCCTACGGGCGCAAACGTTGCTTCCTGTATCGTCTTTTCATCGGCAAGTTCCAACGCGTTGCATTTAAGATAATTCTTCAGTTTCGTCTCATTTGCTTCAAAGTCGCCCCTTACTAGCAGCGCTACGATCTTGTCGTCGGCCTTATAGATAAGCGTCTTGACTAATTTTGCCGGTTCTACTTTTAAAAATTCGGATATTTTTTCTATCGTGCTTATGCCGGGCGTTTCGACTTCGGCTATAGGAAGCTTCTTTTCGGATTTCGAGGCCTTAGAGTTGGGCGTAGTCTTGCATGCCGCAATATGTACGCTCGCCGCGTATTTGCACTTCTGGCACACGACTATCTCATCCTCGCCTGCCTCGGACGGCACCATGAATTCATGCGAGATACTCCCACCCATCATGCCGGGATCGGCTTCTACCGGTATATAAGGGAGCCCGCATCGTTCGAATATGCGGCAATACGCGTCATACATCTTCTTATAGCTCGCTTCCATGCTCTCTACATCGCGGTCGAAGCTATAGGCATCCTTCATTATAAATTCCGATGTCCTCATTACGCCAAAACGGGGCCTGGGCTCATCTCTGAACTTCGTCTGGATCTGATAGAGTATCAAAGGAAGGTCTTTATACGACTTTATATTGTTGGCGACAAGATCCGTTATTATTTCTTCATGGGTTGGCCCTAAGACAATCTCTTTATTATGCCTGTCTTTAAACTTTATCAATACAGCCCCGAGAAGTTCATAGCGTCCGGTCTTCTTCCATAACTCCGGCGGATGCATGGCGGGCAATAATACTTCTTGAGCGCCCTCGGAGTTCATCTCTAGGCGTATTATATTGCTTACCTTTTGAAGAACTTTAAGCCCTAAAGGAAGATACGAATATGCTCCCGAAAAGAGCTTCCTGACAAGCGCGGCCCTGATCATGAGCTTGTGGCTTACAACTTCCGCGTCCTGCGGGTCTTCTTTAAGCGTGGGGATAAGTGAATTAGTCCATCTCATAAATTGCTTTCTTTTGTCATTGCGAGGAGCGAAGCGACGAAGCAATCCCAAAAATAGATTGCTTCGTCCCGCCTCGCCACGCAATCAAATCGTGGCGGGACTCGCAATGACGGCTAACAGCTCTTTAACGGCATCTTTCGCCGTCACTTTCTTGACAACCTTTCCTTTTTTGAATAACATCCCGCTGCCTCTTCCGAATGCTATGCCGATGTCCGCTTCCCTCGCTTCGCCAGGGCCGTTGACTTCGCAGCCCATTACTGCGACCGTAATAGGCGCTTTAGTTGATAGTTCATAGTTGATAGTTGATAGTTTATTATCCAGTTCTTCCACTATATGTTGTAAATCAACCTGGCAGCGGCCGCAGGTCGGGCATGAAATTATTTCCGGACCAAACCTTCTTAATCCCAAAGAACTCAAGATCCTTTTGGCCGCGACAACCTCTTCGACAGGGTCGGCCGTAAGCGACACTCTTATAGTATCGCCTATCCCATCCAGTAGAAGCGCACCTATACCTATCGACGATTTGACAATACCAGTATCGTAAGGCCCTGATGCCGTAACGCCAAGATGCAGCGGATAATCGCAAAGCCCGGATATTTTTTTGTACGCCTCAACGGTTTCAGAAACATTCGAACCTTTGAGCGAGATAATTATATCATGAAAACCGAGTTCCTCAAAGTGCTTAACGTAGCGCATGGCGGACTTAACGAAGGTATCAATACGCGCGTCATTCGTCATTTCCGCCTTCGCCTTCTTGGCTTCTGCGGACAGGCGTCGTTCGTCGTTCGTAAAAATAGATCCTGAGTTAATACCTATTCTTATCGGAATACCGGCTTTCCCGGCGGCTTTTGCTACCTGCTCTACCTCGCCGCGATTTTTGAGATTGCCCGGATTGAGCCGAATCTTATCCGCTCCGCTCTTGATGGACTCGAGCGCCAATCTGTAATCAAAATGGATATCGGCTACAAGCGGAATATCGATCTTCTTTTTTATATCTTTGATGGCCCTCGCGTCGACTTGAGTCTTTACGGCAACTCTGATAATCTCGCATCCGGCATTTTTCAGGCGTTTTATCTGAGAGACGACCGCGCTCACATTCGACGTCTCGACCTTTGTCATAGACTGTATGGATACGGCCGCGCCGGCGCCCACTTTGACGCCGCCCACCCTGATAAGCCTTGTCTTTCTTCGAGTTATCACATTCTATCTCACTATTATGTCATACCCGCGCAAGCGGGTATCCATACATCAGCCTCGTCTATATTCCCGCTGATCCCCGCGGAAGCGGGGCTTGCCCCCGTGAAAACGGGGGTTTACCCCGTGCATAGATTCCCGCTTTCGCGGGAATGACACGGGGCGGGAATGACAGTAGAGTTATCTTTTAAAAAGCTTGCCAATACGATCAAAGACGCCGAACTTCACTATATCGTTGTAGAATATGAATACGGTCAGCAATATCAGCAGCCCCACACCTATATTAGCTATGCTCTCCTGAGCTCTAACCGAGAGAGGCTTACCTCTTAACTTCTCTACAAAAAGGAAGAGGATGTGGCCGCCGTCCAATACAGGAAACGGCAACAGGTTAAATATCGCAAGAGATGCGCTCAGTAGCGCCATAAAATTTATCAAGTATATAATTCCTAACTTGGCTGCATGAGCAGTAAACATGAATATCCCTATTGGGCCGGTCATCCCTTTGACTGAAAGCTTGCCAAGAATCATATTCCATAGGGCTTTGTAGGTAACTATCGTGATCTGCCATAGCGTCTGCGCCCCCATATAAACAGATCCGAAGAAACCGTATCCGCCTTTCTCTATTTTTTGTAATGGTTGAATACCTATGCGAGCTATCTCTACCTCTTTATTGTCAAATCCGATCTTTCGTTTTTCAACAACCGGCCTAATCTCTTTATCAAAAATTATACCCTGCCGATCGATTGTCAATATCATCGGCCTCTTACCATGCATGTTAACAGCTTTGACGAGAACCTCTCCATAGCTAATCTTTTTGCCGTCAATAGCAAGTACTTTATCGCCCACCAATATGCCAGCCTGTTTTGCAGGATAACCATCGAGCACCATTCCTATCTCGGTAGTAGTTACGGGATTTCCGGCCATGAACACCACAACCAGCAGAACAAATGCAAGAATATAGTTAAACAATGGTCCGGCAATAATGATCTTAAATCTGTCGAATGCGTTTCTTGACAAGAATTCGCATTTCTCGCCTTTCAGCGCTTCGCCCGGTTCGTCACCGGCCATCTTTATATAGCCGCCGAGCGGTATAGCCGATATAAGGTATTCAGTATCGCCCCTCTTTACGGAAAATAGTTTCGGCCCGAAGCCCAAAGAGAACTTCTCCACTCTGACGCCTATCCTCTTCGCCGCGATAAAATGGCCGAATTCGTGCACCATAACAAGTACGCTCAATACTATCAAAAAATATACTAACGACACAGTTTTACGGTCTCCTCTCTCGCCCAGGATTCGGCTTCCATTATATCGCCTATCGAGGGCTCTTTTATTGATCTCTTATGATGCTCCAACACCTTCTCTATCACAATAGGTATGCGCGAAAACTTTATCTTGCCCCCCAGATAACTCTTTACGGCTTCTTCATCAGCAGCGTTGAGCACTGCCGGATACGTTCCGCCTTTCTTTAGGGCTTCGCGCGCCAATCTTAAGCATGGGAATTTAGTCAAATCCGGCTTTCTGAATGACAAATGTTTTATCTTTGAAAAATTCAAAAACTCCACCTCTGTACAGAAGCGGGCGGGATAGGTAATAGCATATTGGATCGGGAGGCGCATATCCGGGAGGCTTATCTGGGCGAAGACGGTTCCGTCAATAAGCTCTATCATGGAATGCACGGCCGCTTCCGGATGCACCAGGACGTCAATTCTATCTTCTTCAGTATCGAAAAGCCATCTCGCCTCGATCACCTCTAATCCTTTATTCATCATAGTCGCGGAGTCTACCGATATCTTGCTGCCCATCTTCCACTTAGGATGGTTCAGGATAAACTTGCGGGACAGAGAATCGAATCTCTTTTTCGGAATATCAAGGAGCGGGCCGCCGGTCGCGGTAAGGTATATCTTATTTAAGAAAGGCCTCTTCTCGCTTCCTAAACACTGGAATATGGCGCTGTGCTCGCTATCGATAGGTATGATGGAGACGTTATTCTTCTTTGCCAAAGGCATCACTATCGCGCCGGCGCTCACTAAGGACTCTTTATTGGCAAGGGCTATTCTCTTTCTGTTCTTTATCGCGCATAATAGAGGAGCGATGCACGAGCTTCCGCTTATCGCGAATATGACTATATCGACGTCCGGGCGCGAAACTATCTCCTCGAGGCCGTCCGCGCCGTTCAGTATACTGATCTCGGGATGCACCAAAGCTTTAAGCTTTCCGGATAGCCACCCGTCCCTCACGCACAAAACTTTCGGATCGAAGCTCCGGGCCTGGCCAGACAGCGCCTTTATATTTGAATCGGCACAGAGCGCGGTTATTTCGAACCTATCGTTGAGACTAGATATGACTTTAAGCGCGTTAACTCCGATGGAGCCCGTGGAGCCGAGGAGGGCTATTCTTGTCTTCATCCCGCCCTTTTGACAAATTAATTGGTTATCTTGCATCATTGCTGTCCAAATTGTGAATTTGTCATTCCCGCGCAAGCGGGAATCCAGACACGCAGTTTTTTGGATGCCCGCTTTCGCGGGCATGACGCGCTTTTAGGATGGGCGGGGTTCATTTTATTATCACCTTGACGTAAAAATAGAATATCGGTGCCGTAAAGAGCAGGCTGTCGATAATGTCGAGTATCCCGCCGAATCCCGAAATATTGTTCCCGGCGTCTTTAACGCTGCAATCTCTCTTTATCAAAGATTCGGCAAGGTCACCGACCTGAGCGAGTATGCCCAGAAGGAGCCCGAGCGTTAAGAGATGGGCAAAAGAGTAATTTGGCAAATATAATTTGCTCATAAGGGCGCTTGCCACAGAGAAGATGAGCCCCCCTATCGTTCCCTCAACGGTCTTGTTCGGGCTGATCCTGGGGATAAGGCTATGTTTGCCGATCGACCTCCCTACGAAATACGCTCCGACATCACCCATCTTCGTAACCAGTATCAGGAACGCTACCAGCAATGCTCCCTGAGGCAGGAATTTCAACTTTACAAAGAATGAGAAGAACCACGCTATATACAGAAGGCCGAACATTGTGACAG
>JAPLMG010000289.1 GCA_026387165.1 Candidatus Omnitrophota bacterium | reverse complement strand
GGCGCTGGAAAATTACGACAAACATATCAGATCCGTAATAAAGATATATCAACAGAGGCGCGATATTCTTGTCGACGGCCTTAACTCTTTAGGGTTGCATGTAGAAAGTCCTAAAGCCACTTTCTATATATGGGTAAAGGTGCCGCCACGCCATACGTCCGCGACGTTCGCAAAGACGCTGCTCGATAAGTGCGATATAGTCGCCACTCCGGGCAATGGATTCGGCCAGTACGGCGAAGGATATATTCGTATGGTCATAACGGTTGATAAGCGCCGTATCAAAGAAGCAGTTGACAGGATAAGAACGAAGTTAAGGTAATCTGTTTATAGTGTTTGTAGGGTTCATTGAGCTTGTTGCGTTTGTATTTAACCCAACGAACCCAACAAACCCAATGAACGCAACAAACTTACGATATGGTCATCTGTTATATTGGCGTTGGTTCTAATATCGGCGACAGGCGGAAGTTTATCGACAGCTCGATTGCGGGGCTTAAGAGAGTCCGGGGAGTCAGCGTAACACGACTCTCCTCGATATACGAAACTCTCCCGGTGAGCGATATGCCGCAGGGGAAGTACTTGAACGGCGTCATTGAAATAGAGACAGAACTAGGCCCAAAAGCTCTACTGAAAGAGTTGAACAGGATAGAGGAGAATTTAGGGCGCAAGCGAACCGTCAAAAACGCCGCGAGGACGATCGACCTCGACATTTTGTATTATGGTGATGAGAAAATTAATGAAAAAGATTTAATTGTCCCTCATCCCATGATAAGTGAACGGGAGTTCGTATTAAAAGGTTTACGTGAATTGGGTAAAGCTTGATTACTAATGTCATGCCCGTGAAAACGGGCATCCATTCATTTTTCTCATATGGATTCCCGCTGGAGTTTACCCCCGCGAAAGCGGGGGGCGGGAATGACGGTGAGGCATATACAACATGAAGACGATCGAAAACATCTCAAGGATGTCGACATTCGTAAAGATGATGAAGAAAGAAGGCAAGTCCATCAGCCTCGTCCCCACAATGGGTTATCTTCACGAAGGGCATTTGAGCCTTGTCAAGGCGGCAAAGAAGCATACGGATGTCGTAATTATGAGTATATTCATCAACCCCATCCAGTTCGGCCCTAAAGAAGATTTCGAGAAATATCCGAGAGACCTGAAGCGCGATGAAGAGATGGCGCGCGAGGCGGGTGTAGATGTCATATTCTATCCTTCGCTTAAAGATATGTACCCGGAAGGCTACGCCACTTACGTTACAGTGGAGAAGTTAACGGGTAACCTTTGCGGCGAGTCGCGTCCGGAACATTTCAGGGGCGTTGCCACGGTGGTGACAAAGTTATTCAATATAGTAAAGCCGGAAGTCGCCTATTTCGGACAGAAAGATATGCAGCAGGCCATGATGGTAAAGAAGATGGCCTCCGATCTCAATATGGGCGTAGAGGTGAAGATGATGCCTGTAGTCAGGGAGAAGGACGGCCTTGCCATGAGCTCAAGAAATATCTATTTGAGCGATGCCGAGAGAAGGGACGCCGCCGTTCTTTATCAATCGCTAAAAAACGCCGAGATGCTTGTAAAGAACGGCGAACGGGACGCCAGGAAGGTCACAAAGGCCGTAGAGGATATGATAAAATCCAAGCAGTCGGCCAGGATAGAATATGTAAAGCTGGTAGATGCCGGGGAGCTGAGCGATGTAAAGATGATAACCGGTGAGATCGCGCTGGCGGTCGCCGTATTTTTCGGGGAAACGAGGCTTATTGACAACACAACGATTATGGTGAAGTAGATGACTACATATTTGCAGGACAAGGACGATATAAAATATAACGAGACATTAAAGAAGAAGATCGCCAAATTAAAGAAGAAACGGAATGCGGTCATCATCACCCATAACTATCAACGCGACGAAGTTCAGGAGATAGCGGATATAAGCGGCGATTCTCTCGCCCTGGCCCAGGCCGCGGTAAGGACGGATGCCGATGTGATAGTCTTCTGCGGCGTGCATTTCATGGCAGAGAGCGCTTCCATA
>JAPLMG010000172.1 GCA_026387165.1 Candidatus Omnitrophota bacterium | reverse complement strand
TGTCATGATAATATCAGACCTGCTGCGCGGGGTGCTTGTACTTGCCATTCCTTTCTTCATCATGCTGCACCAGATACTTCTCGTCTATCTGGCGGTATTCCTGGCGTTTTCACTCTCGCGCTTCTTTATTCCTTCGAGAATGGCCATAATACCCGATATAGTCTCAAAGGATAAGCTCCTCGTCGCCAATACGCTGGCGGATACGACGCATATGCTCGGCAATGTCATGGGGTTAGTCGTGGCCGGCATACTCGTCAATATAAAATTTATCGGAGCGATAGGCGGGTTTTATATAGACGCGGCGACTTTCTTCGTGTCGGCGGCCCTCATAGCGATGATGGCGCAGAGGTCTTTCGTGAAAGAGGTTCGCGGGGATCTTAAGGTCACGAAGGCGGCCCTCTCCCACTCCATACGCAAGTCTATATTTGCCGAGATAAAAGACGGGTTAATGTATTTCAAGAAGTACGGCCGGATGCACTTCATAGTATATGTATTCTTCATTTTGATGGCGGGGCTCGGCGCCATATCATGCGCCGTAATAGTATTCATACAGGAGTCTTTCGGGACGGCAACATTAGATCTCGGCCTTATAGGCATGTTCTTAGTAGGGGGCCTTTTACTGGGGACTCTATTATATGGCAGGCTTGGGCAGAAGATGGAAAAGACCCGTACGATACTGCTGAGTTTTATCGGCACAGGCATATCGGTAGTATTATTCGCTTTCTTTGTCAGAAAATATCCTAATATATTAGTGAGCGGGCTGCTTGCGGGGCTTATGGGCATGGCGGCAAGCCCCATCATGGTTTCGGTGAACACTATGACCCACGAAACGATGCCGGAAGAAGCCAGGGGGCGGACCTTCAGCTCGCTGGAAGCCGTGATACACCTCGCGTTCTTAGTCTTTATGTTCCTGGCTGCTTATGCGGCGAAATACATTGAGAGGCTCTGGATACTGATAGCGGTAGGCGTTATATTTGTTCTATGCGGATTTATAGGGGTTATTCTAAAAAAGAATGAAAGGGGCTAAGAAAGAAGAGGCTACTTAGGCATGGGATCCTTCGCCTCTTTGGACTTTTCCGCCGTACAGACTCTGAAATAGTTGCAGACAGGGCAGCAGGCGTTCTCTTCGCCTTTTTCCCCGCGGTACCACTTGGCCTCACAGGTCCAATAGACCTGGCACGTCTCACAGCAGTTCATCTTTGAATGATGCATAAGATCCTTCTCCCCTAGGCCTCTAAAGTACATCATATGGATATTGTTGTCAATATAATTGTTGTATGGTAGAATTGGTGCAATGCGAGAGATAGTGGATCGGATATTGCAGGAAGAACAATCCGCGCGCTCCAGGGTAGAGCGGGCACAAAACCAATCCCGGGATATAATCCTCAAGGCAAAAGAAGAAGCAGCCTCCCTGATACAAGACGCTGTCGATAAAGCCGGAGATCTGGCCCAAAACAATAAGGAAGAGGCCCAAACGAGCTTTCTCGCCGAGAAGGAGAAAATTATCAAGGAGGCTAAAGACGCCGCGGCTCTTTCAAGGAGCCGGAGAGAAAAAGATATCGCAAAAAAAGCCGGAGATATATTTTTAAAGATCATAACTATAAAAGGTTAGCCATGCGCCAGTTGGCCACATACGCTTTTACCAATGCCAAGGTAAGGGCGATGCTTTCGTACCTGATAGATCTTTCGACTTTCTCCAGTCTCCTCGATTCTAAAAATGTCTACGAGCTCATCGATATACTTAAAAAAACACGTTATGGAGATATCTTTGCGGTCGTTCGTCCCGACTCGCTCGATCTGCTTTTGCTGGAAAGAAAACTTCTGTTAAACGATATCTCGATCTACAGGAAGGTGCATGATTCGCTGCCCGCAAAGAAGGAGAGAGAGTTCGTATCCATCCTGATGCAGAGATATGAAATAGAGGACCTAAAAGTAATTTTAAGGTTATGGCATAGTAAAGAGCCGGTTCGGTGCGAAGACTATGTATTGAGCCGGATGATAAAGTACGACATAGACTATAGAAAGATAGCATCCGCCGAGACGATCGAAGAGGTCATAGTGCTGCTCGATAAGACCGATTATAAGGAGCCGCTCCTGGCGGCGCGCGATAAATTCAAGTCGACAAAGTCGTTATTCTATCTCGAGGCCTCGTTAGACATAGACTACTATAACAGATTGACAGCATGTATAAGTACCTTCTCGGCCACCGACAGAAGAGCGGCGTCAAAGATACTCGCCGCCGAGGTCGACAACGAAAATATTCAATGGCTCATAAAACTGCGTAAATACTATGGGCTTGGCCTGGGAGATATGCTTGAATGGTTTGCCCCCGGCGGCTCTATGATAAGCAAAAGTAGCCTGAGAAACCTCTATACTTCAGATGGAATAGCCAAGGTTATTGAGTCAGTCGCGCTCGGCCCGTATCTGCCGGTAAAGGGCCTTGCCGAAGAGAATATCCATCTGATAGAGAGCTTCCTTTACGAAATACTGCTGAAGGAAGTGAAGAGGGTGCTTGGCGGTAATCCTTTTACGATAGGAACGGTATTCGGATACCTCATCCTGAAGAGAAGAGAGACCAAGAATATAGTATCCTTGCTGTATGCCAAGGCGTGCGGCATAAAGAAAGAAGAGCTGCCGAGATTAATAAATATGTAGGATCTTAGATGCTTACAGCCGAAGCGATGGAGCTGGTCACTATAGCCGTCCTGAAAGAGCGGGCGGAGAACGTCGTCTCGCGCCTTTTGAAGTCAGGCGTATTCCATCCTGTCGACATACGCGGTATCGAGGAGGGAATGGAGGATATTCCGCAATTCCATGCCGAGAAGGAGTATTCATTATATGAATCGCTTCAATCGCGCCTCGGAGATATAGTCAAGAGGACCGGAATAACCTTATCGCCAAAAAAAGAACTGAAGAGTTTCTCCTGCGATGAGGCCGATAAGAGCTTAGGTAGGGCCGAAGAGGCGATTAAGCCATTGATGACCGAGAAGGAGGACCTGATCGCCCGGTTGAATACGAAAGAGGCGATGCTGTCGCGCCTCGAAGAGTATGCGCTGTTCTCCATTAATATGCCGCCGTCTTCCTACTCTTTTTTAAAAGCGGAAATGGGGAGCATGGAAGAGAAGAACCTGCCGGTCCTTGAGAGGAGCCTCGAGAATATACCGCACATAGTCTATCCTTTTAAGAAAGAAGGCACCAGAGCGGCGCTTCTTTTCATAGGATTAAGGCGGGATAGAGAATTGCTCGACAAAGCGCTGAGGGATCTCGGGTGGATCAAGCTCGATCAAAAGCAAGGGCCTCAGGAGCTTTCCAAAGAAGTAGTTAAGAAGATAAAGAATGAAATAGACGTCTGCAAAAAGAATATCGAAGCCGTCGATCTCAGCCTCGGGAAGTTAAAAGATGAATTACGGGAAGGCCTTTCCGATACAGAGGCTTATGTAATGGTTAAGAAGTCCCTGCTTGAAGCTAAGAGATATTCGTGCGTCACGGAAAAGACGGCCCTGATATCCGGCTGGGTGCCGAGATCGCAGATGGCCAGGATCGTGAACGAGGTCAAGAGATTCGACCCCTCTTCCTGCATAGAAGAGAAAAGAGCCGAGGAGCTGGATATACCTAAAGAGGAGATACCGGTAAAATTAAAACATACTAAGATCTTCAAGCCGTTCGAACTGTTAATAGAGGCCTACGGTATTCCGCGTTACGGCACCATCGACCCTACGATATTCGTCGCGATAAGCTTCCTCATAATGTTTGGCGCGATGTTCGGCGACCTGGGCCACGGGCTTGTGCTGTCGGTGATAAGCCTCTTTTTGTGGAAGAGTAAAAAAGAGAAGGTGAGGCAGGCCGGTACCCTGATATTTTATTGCGGGGTCAGCTCCGAGTTATTTGGTATACTGTACGGGAGCTTCTTCGGATACGAGTTCCCGTCGCTGTGGATAAAGCCGATGCACAGCATTATCGGGATATTCAAGATAAGCATACTCTTCGGCGTAGTCATGATAACGGGAGGCATACTCCTGAATGTCGTAAACGCGTTCAAAGACAGAGACTACATCAAAGCTATTTTCGATAAGGCGGGCCTGATAGCCGGCGTGATATACTGGGCGGGCATAGCCCTCGTAAGCAAGATGCTCGTTTCGACAAACGCGAGATTTCAGCCCGTATATGTAATAGTATTTTTGGCATGCATGGGGCTGCTCTTTCTTAAGCCTCTCGTAGAATTGATCGTAAAAAAGAAGCGGGAGAGCGTATTGACGGCATTTATGGAGAGCACGATAGATATACTGGAGATAGTGATGGGCTATCTTGCCAATACCGTATCTTTCATACGTATAGCCGCGTTCGCTCTGGCCCATACCGGGCTCTTCCTGTCGATATTTGAACTGTCGCGCATAATGAAAGGCGTCGGCGGCACCGCGGCGTCTTTGATAGTGATGGTGCTCGGCAATATACTTATAATACTTCTCGAAGGGCTCGTAGTGAGCATACAGAGCCTGCGTTTAAATTATTACGAATTCTTCTCCAAGTTCTTTATGAGCGGGAAGCGTTTTTATAAACCGTTGACGATGTAAAACCCTTTGATGGACTCAGGGTTTTATCCTGAGCAAGGCATTTGCAAAAGTCAGGCCGCGTCGAAGGATAAGTGAAAAAAGGTCTACTTCGCCATCCAGCCCGAAAAGATCGGGTATGGCTTCGTAGGACCTTATAGATAATTCCTGCGAAGCCCTACCGGCTATAGGTTAGTTGAAGGGCGAAGCAGAAAAGGAGGTAGTAGATGGATCCTAGTACGGTAAAATGGGCTTTTCTGTCGGCCGCTATGGCCACGGGTTTGAGCGCGATCGCCGCGGGTGTGGCGGTGGCTTATGTCGGAGCGGCAGCCGTCGGGGCGATGAGCGAAAAGCCGGAGATAGCCGGCAAGGCTCTCATATATGTGGGCCTGGCCGAGGGCATAGCTATTTACGGGCTGATAATTTCGATAATGATATTGGGCAGAGTATAAATGGTCTACTTCGCAATCAACGCGCAAACTACAGTATGCTTCGTAGGACCTATTCCTACGGAGTTCTTCTTCGCTAAAGCTTCGAAGAAATCCCGCCGAAGCCTTGGCGAAGGCGGACCTTACCTCGGTTTAGCTAGTTGGATGGCGTAGTAAAATGCGCTTCTTCTGTATCGCCGACAGCGCGAGCAGCCTGGGATTTAAACTTGCGGGCGTCGAGACGCGCGAAGTGTCGGCACGCAGCGAGGCGCTGGAAGCGCTCAAAGTGGCCGTCAGTAGCGAGGGCGTCGGCGTCATTCTCGTCACACAAAAGGCGGCATCGTTCATAGAGGGAGAGTTGGATGAGCTCTTGTACAGCAAGTCGCTTCCGCTCGTCCTTGAGATCCCTGTCCAAATTAGCACAATTTCCCCCTCACCTTAATCCTCTCCCCCTGAAGGGGGAGAGGAAATACAGGGCCTAGAATCCTGTATCCTGAAGGGGGAGAGGAAATACAGGGCCTAGAATCCTGTATCCTGAAGGGGGAGAGGAAATTATGAGGAAATCCCCTCTCCCCTTTAGGGGAGAGGGCAAGCCCGCAAGGCTATCGGCAGTTTGTAGGCATATAGTTTTCCGTAGGAAAACTATATAGACAAGCAGTAGGCATCCGGTTTTTGTATGAAAACCAGATAGGGTGAGGGGTATGCAAAGATCAAATCTCAAAATGTCTTTTCCGTCGAGGGTAAAACGCTAATTTGGACAGCAGTGATATAAAATGAGAAACAAAAAAGACGTTTCAAAAATAAACGGCGAGAATGCCGGGGAGATATGCTCCAGGATCAGAGAGGAATCGTCCGAAGAGGCGGAGTTTCTCTCAGGCAAGGCTCATAAGGAGAGGGAGCGTATTTTGTCTGAAGCTTCTAAAGAGGCTCAAGGAAGGGCCCGCGCCATCCTTTCGGCCGCGGAAAAAGAAACGGCCCTGATGAGAGAGAGGATATTCTCTACCGTTACTATGGAGAAGAGAAGAGTGGACCTGCAGGCCCGGAGCCTATTTATAGCGGATGTCGTCGCGGCCGTGAAGAGAGAGGCTGAAAACTTCCGGGGTAGTCCTGATTACGTGAAATTTTTAAAAGAAGCGATTCTCGAAGGCATCAGGATAGTCGATGACAAAAAGGCACAGGTCTTTTATTCTCATCTCGATGAAGGAGTGATATCCCAATTCAACGATCTGCCTGTGGAGTTTAAGAAGAGTGATTCGGGCGAGATAGGCGTGATAGTGCAGTCACAGGACGGCAGATTATTATTCGATAACAGGTTCTCCGCGAGGCTCAAGAGAGCTTATGATGAGATCTACATGAAGCTGCTTAAAGAGGCTTTTTAATATATGTCAAGCATAGCCGGAAAGATATACAGAGTTGTCGGGCCCGTCGTGGAGGCCGAAGAGGTCGCCTCTTTAAGAATGCTCGACATGGTCGAGGTCGGAGAGGATCATCTCATCGGAGAGGTGGTGAGGATAAAGGCCGACAGGGCCTTTATGCAGGTCTACGAGGACACGACCTCGCTGAAGGCCGGCGATCTTATATATACCCAGGGCACTCCTTTATATGTGGAGCTCGGGCCGGGGCTTTTAGGCAACATATATGACGGTATACAGCGGCCCCTCGAGGTCATAAGGGAAAAAGAAGGTTTCTATATTCAAAAGGGCGTGCATGTAGAGGCGCTTGACAAAAAGAAGAAGTGGCGCTTTTTCCCCCGACGAAAAGCGGGCGATAATGTAAAAGGCGGCGAGAGGATAGGCGAGGTAAAAGAGACCGATCTGATAATGCATAAGATATTGATTCCTCCGGCTGTCAGCGGATCATTGAAGTGGGCGGCTCCTGAGGGCGATTATTCTCTTTCGGAAAGAATAGCCGTTGTAACGAAAGACGGCGTTGATATAGATATCTTTATGTACCAGCGCTGGCCGGTCCGCAAGTCCAGGCCTTACGGCGAGAGGTTAGGCGTGAACGAGCCGCTGATAACGGGCCAGCGTGTCATAGATACGCTCTTTCCCGTGGCCAAGGGCGGGTGCGTCGCTATCCCCGGCGGGTTTGGGACGGGCAAGACCGTCGTGCAGCACCAGATAGCCAAATGGAGCGATGCCGAGATAGTGCTCTTCGTAGGATGCGGAGAGCGCGGCAATGAGATGACAGATGTCTTATTGAACTTTCCCAAATTAGTCGACCCGAGGACCGGAAGGCCGTTGACCGAAAGGACGATATTTATAGCGAATACGTCCAACATGCCGGTCGCGGCGCGTGAAGCAAGCATATATACCGGGATCACGATGGCGGAATACTACCGCGACATGGGATACAACGTCGCGCTCCTGGCCGACTCCACATCAAGATGGGCGGAGGCGTTGAGAGAGCTTTCGGGAAGATTGGAAGAGATGCCGCTTGAGGAGGGCTTCCCGGCATATCTGCCTTCGCGGCTGGCGGAGTTCTACGAAAGAGCCGGTAAGGTGAGGACATTGAACAACGAAAACGGCTCCATCACTATTATAGCGTCCGTCTCTCCTCCGGGCGGGGATTTTTCCGAACCTGTAACGTCGCATACAAAAAGATTTATCCG
>JAPLMG010000184.1 GCA_026387165.1 Candidatus Omnitrophota bacterium | reverse complement strand
AGTATGAGTCCCATAGCGATCAGCATCGAAAGATCCTTGCATCTGCCGCGCCATACGTAAAGGCATATGAATATCATCACAAGCGCTGAGGATGCCGCGAAGAAGATGCTGTGGCTCTTAAAAAGTCCGAAGGCCGCCCCGCTGTTCAGGACCAATGTGATATGAAACAACCCCGGAACTATCCTGACCGACTCACCCAGAGAAAAATTTCTGAATAAAAGATACTTTGTCAGCCTGTCAACTATCAGAATGATCGAAGATACCGATAGTACCTTAAATATCATGGTTCGACTTCGCTTGGTTCGACTCCGTCCTTCGATCCCTCGACATCGCTCGGGATCGAATCCTGAGTTTTTGTCGAAGGATTCGATAAACTCAGGACAGCCCTGAGTTTTTGTCGAAGGGTCATTTGCTTTCGGTCTTGGACTGACACGCTATGCAGAGTTCCGTATGCGGCAGCGCATCAAGACGCTTCTTGGGTATCTGTTTTCCGCACTCGGTACAGCTTCCGTAAGAGCCGTCTTTCACCCTCTTCAGCGCCTCGTCGATCGTATAGAGGATATTCTGTTCATCGCTGGCCCTGCCGAGCGAGAACTCTACTTCATAATTATCGCTCGCGACGTCCGCCATATGGAACGAATAGCCCGAAAGATCACCGCTTGCTTCTCTTTGCGACGTCTTCAGAGATTCCTGCGCTATATGGTTTATGCCCCCGCCTATCTTCTCGCGCTCTTTAACCAAAAGGGCCCTGTACTTATTGAGATCCTTCTTGAGCATCCTCTTGATCTTTATCTTCCCGGGCAATGCGCGCGCGCTTATCGTCTTTATCGCCTTCGCTCTTTTTGCTACTTTTCTCTTCGCTGTCCTTTTTACTTTTTTCATACCCGACGCTCTCCTTTTTTTTAACTTGATTACAGAGATTTTTGAAAAAGATTACGAAGATTTAAGTTTGATAATCTCTGAAATCTATTTTTTAATCTCTGAAATCACATATACTATTTAATGTTCTTAACGCACCTTTCGCAAAGGGCAGGATGATCCTTATGCGAGCCAACTTCCTGGCTGTAGTTCCAGCACCTGGAACACTTGCTCCCCTTCGCTTTCTCTATCAACACGGCGCTTTCGCCGGGCTCCAGTTCAACATTTGAAACTATGAACAGGTATCTTAAGAAGTCCTTCTTCTCGTTTAATATATTTCTGATCTCGGGGTCATTTGTAGTTATAGTAACCGACGCTTCGAGGCCCGAGCCGATCTCGCCTATTGAACGTTTCTCTTCGAGCGACTTCAGGACCTCTTCTCTCGCGTTGACCAGTACCTTCCATTTTTTTTCCAAGCTCTCGTCTATCCAGCCGCCGTAAACTCTTTCGTCCGGCCATGATTCAAGATGGTCCGACTCGCTCTTTCGCGAAGCGTTAATATATCCCCACGCTTCATCGGCCGTGACCGCCAACAACGGCGCCATCAGCTTAAGGAGCGCCTGCAACACCTCGAACATGGCCGTCTGTCCGGACCTGCGCTCAATGGACCTCTTCGCGAACGTATACATCTTGTCCTTCATGACATCCAGATAGATGGACGAGACTTCGGTAACACAGAAATTATAAACATCCCTGTATACTTTGTGAAAGGCGTACATATCGTAATTGGCGGTAGTCTCTTTTATCAGCAGGGCAAGCTTGTGAAGCATCCATCTGTCAAATTCCGGCATATCCTTATAAGCAACCCTATCCTGCCCGGGATCAAAGTCGTACAGATTGCTCAATAGGTACTTATATGTATTTCTTATCTTTCTATAGGCGTCGGCAAGCCTTGTCAGTATCTCGCCGGAGAGCCTGACATCTTCCGAATAATCGCTCGATGCCACCCATAACCTCAGTATATCCGCGCCGTACTTCTTCATGACCTCTTCGGGCGTTATGACGTTGCCCATAGACTTGGACATCTTCTTCCCCAAGCCGTCGACGACAAAGCCGTGGGTAAGCACCTGTTTATACGGCGCTTTCCCTTCTATCCCCATCGCGGTTATGAGAGCCGATTGGAACCATCCCCTGTGCTGATCGGAACCTTCAAGATAAAGTTCGCACGGAAAGGACAGGATATCCCTCTTCTTCAGTACCGCCTGGTGGCTCACGCCCGAGTCGAACCAGACATCTATGATATCGGTCTCTTTTTTGAAATTGCCGGAGCCGCACTTTCTACACTTGGTCCCGGCCGGCATAAGATCTTCCTCTCTTCTGACAAACCAAGCATCGGCGCCTTCGGCCTCAACGATCTTTGCAACATGGTCTATAACCTTAGCGTCGAGGAGAACTTCTTTGCAGTCTTTGCAGTAGAAGGCTATTATGGGAACACCCCAATATCTCTGGCGCGACAGGCACCAGTCGGGCCTGTTGGCGACCATAGCGGATATTCTCGACTCGCCCATTTCGGGTATCCATCTCACGCCGGATGATATCGTCTTCAGCATGGCTTGGCGCAGACCGTTATGGTCTATCTTCAAGAAGTACTGGTCCGTGGCCCTGGATATTATCGCACTTCTACACCGCCAGCAGTGCGGATATGAATGCGTCACTTCTTCTTCATGCAATAACCGGTTCAGGCCTTTAAGTTTTTCCACGATCTCTTTATTCGCCTTTATGACATGCTGGCCGCTGAATTCGCCGCAGGTATTGTCAAATTTACCCCTGGAGTCCACCGGCATCAGCGTCTGCAGTTTGTATCTTTTTCCGGTAGAGTAATCTTCCTGGCCATGGCCCGGAGCGGTGTGAACACAGCCCGTCCCGTCCTCCATCGACACATAGTCCGCCGATACTACCTTTGAAACTCTGTTGATAAAAGGATGCCTCGCCTCAAGGCCCTCAAGCTCTTTACCTTTGACGGTCTTTGCTATCTTGTAATCTTTTATCCCGATCTTATCCATCGCACTACCAATAAGCGCTTTAGCAAATATATATGTCTTTCCGCCGGCAACATCCGCGAACACATATTCGGCTTCGGGATGCACCGCTATAGCTACATTTGCTAAAAGCGTCCAGGGCGTCGTAGTCCATATTATGAAGTAAGTCTCTTCGTTTTCGTCGTGCGTCGTGCGTCGTGCGTCGTGCGTTAGTTTGAATGCGACGTATATGGATGGAGATGTCTTATTCTCGTATTCGACTTCGGCTTCGGCCAATGCGGTTTCGCAGAAGGTACACCAGTTGACCGGTTTAAGGTCCTTGTAAATATACCCTTTCTCTACCAGTCTTCCGAAAGACCTTATTATCGCCGCTTCATAATCTTTCGATAATGTCAGATACGGATTGGCCCATTCGCCCATTACGCCAAGGCGCTTAAACTGCTCGCGCTGGATATCCACGTACTTCATCGCGTAATCGTAGGCCTTCGACCTGAACTGAACCTGATCGATCTCGTACTTGGTCATCTTCAATTCTTTGAAGAGCTGGTGCTCTACCGGCAGGCCGTGACAATCCCAGCCCGGCACATAAGGTGAATCGTACCCGCGCATCGTCTTGAAACGAATGACTATATCCTTCAGGATCTTGTTGAGCGCGTGGCCCATATGTATATTGCCGTTGGCATATGGCGGCCCGTCATGTAGAATGAACTTCTCTCTTCCTTTATAGAGCTTCCGGATCTTTCCCGAAAGATCCGTATCCTGCCAATGCTTAATGAACTCGGGCTCCCTGTTAGGCAGGTCGGCCTTCATCGGAAAATCCGTCTTCGGTAGATTTAATGTCTGCTTATAGTCCATAATTTCAATCGGAAAATTAAACTTTGTTTATTGAGTTTGTTGTGTTTATTGAGTTTATTGCGTTTTACACTCCAACTCAATAAACTCAATAAACGCTATAAACACAATAAACCTTACTTCACATACTTTCCTATTATCAATGCCAGCTCTTTCTTTCTCTTTGCCGGGATAGCATCGGGCCTTGTAACTATGGAGTCTTTGAGCGCGGATGCGCAGACGCAGTCTCTTTTTTTCGCCAATTTCGGCAAGACCAACTTCACTATTCTCTTTGAGACACCGACGTTCTTAAGCAGGTTCTGAATTATCATCTCTATCGATACGCTCTCGGTGGTCCTATCCATGTGCCAGCAGTCATAATCCGTAATACATGCCAGCGTGGCGTAGCATATCTCAGCTTCTCTGGCAAGCTTCGCCTCAGCGAGGTTAGTCATGCCGATTATATCCATGCCCCACGACCTGTAAAGACAGGACTCCGCTTTAGTGGAGAACTGCGGGCCTTCCATGTTTACATATGTGCCGCCGAGATGCATCGAGGCGCCGGCCTTAATTCCGGCGTCGTAAAGCTCTTTCGAAAGGTGCGGACAGACCGGATCCGAGAACTGGATATGGGCGACTATGCCGTTGCCGAAAAATGTCATTTCGCGCCCGGAATTCGTCCTGTCCACGAACTGCGACGGCACTACTATGTCAAGAGGCTTAAGCTCCTCTTTTAAACTGCCGCACGCCGAAACCGATATAATGCGCTCTACGCCCAGCTTCTTCATTCCGAAAATATTGGCGCGGTAATTTATTTCACCGGGCAGGAGGACGTGCCCCTTATCGTGACGGGCCAGGAATACCACTCGAGCGCCCTCAAGTGAGCCCGTCACATATTCGCCGGAAGGATCGCCGAAAGGCGTCTTCACCTTTATCGCTTTTACGTCTTTTATCCCGTCAATATTATAAAAACCGCTTCCGCCTATTATGCCGATTTTGCCAGCCATCTCAAACCTCTTTCAGTAGCCCAGGTTTAAACCTGGGCTACCATTGTGGATAACTTCGAACTACCCCAGCCTCATCGCTACCCCGAATAATGTCCTGATCAAAAAGAGCTTCAAAAACCATATCGCTAAAAGCGCAAATATGGGCGACAAATCTATACCTATGGAATATGCCGGAATCAGTCTCCTGAAAGGCGCCAGTAGCGGCTCTGTAACCTTGCAAAGGAACTGCACTATAATGTTATGCGGGTCCGGATTTACCCAGCTCAATAGCGCCCTGATTATTATAAGCCAGTTGGCTATTGTCAGCGCGTAGTTTAATATAGTTGCCAGCGCCACTACAAGATTTCCGAATACAAACATGATCGCCTCTTTTAGCAGCCCAGGCTTTGGTTCGACTCCGCTCACCATCCCTAAAACCATCTCGAGCCTGTCGAGGGAAAGCCTGGGCTACATTGTGGATAACTTTTTTGAACGCGCTCTTGCCGCATTAACGGCATCTTTTATTATATTCCTGAATTTCTTCGATTCAAATACTTTGATAGCGGCTTCGGTTGTGCCGCCCTTCGATGTCACCTTTGATCTCAATATGGCGGGAGGCTCTTTCAATATTTCCAATAATTTTGCGCTTCCGAGCGCCGTCTTTAAGACAAGTTTTCTGGCAACGTCCTCTTTAAGTCCTGCGGCGCATCCGGCTTCGATCAGCGCCTCCATCATGTAGAAGAAGTATGCCGGACCGCTGCCGCTTACGGCGGTTACGGCGTCCACCAGCTTCTCATCAACCTCTACCACATCGCCTATCGTAAGGAATATCTCTCTGGCAAGCTCCATATCTTCGGGCTTAACAGCGCTGCCGGCAGAGATGCTCGATATGGACTCGCCTATCGCAGCGGCCATATTGGGCATAACTCTTATGACGGGAGCGTCTTTGCCTACAATGCGTTCTATATATTTGGTCGTGATGCCGGCGGCTATGGATATTAAGAGCTTATCTTTTGAGGCGCCGCAGCAGACTTCTGCTTTAAGGATCGCTTCGAGATCTTTCGGCTTCACAGCCAGTATTATTACATCAGCGAACTTAACCACCTCGTTATTATCTATCCCGACTATGATCTTGTACTTGGATCGGATATAATCTCTTCGCTTCACGTCGGACTCACTGGCCATTATCGACACGCTCTTCTTGAGAATATTCGAAAGGCGGCTAAGAATGGCTTCGCCCATATTCCCGCAGCCGATTATGCCGATCTTCTTGTCAAGCATATTAGCTCTCCAGTGATTAAGTTTTATTAATTACTTAGTTACCAAATTCCATTTACATATCGAATCACTTAATCACTAAATTACTGTTCAACTGTCAAAAATCGCCCTACCTATCCTCACCATAGTCGAGCCTTCCTCTATCGCTATTTCAAAGTCGTTGGTCATGCCCATTGATAGTTCATAGTTCATAGTTGATGGTTGATAGTTCTGCAGTTCGTCGCGAAGTTCGCGGAGACTGCGAAAGCACGGCCTTGTCTCTTCCGGATCTTCGACTTCGGGCGCCATCGTCATTAACCCCAGTATACTAATATTAGGGTATAGTACGGCTTTTTCAAAAAAAAGCCTGACTTCATCCTGTGATATCCCGAACTTACTCACTTGGCCCGATGTGTTTACCTGGATGAGTATATCCTGAACCTTGCCCGCTCTCTTCGCTTCTCTGTCTATGGCTTCCGCTAAACGCAGGCTGTCGACTGAATGAATCAGTGAAGATATACCGACAGCATCTCTGACCTTGTTCGTCTGCAAGTGCCCTATCAGATGCCAGATAGCCCTGCCGCCTATGGCCCTATATTTAACCAGAGCATCCTGCACCCTGTTCTCGCCGATATCCTTAACGCCTAAGGCCAAAACCTCTTCGATCTCCGCCAGACTCGCCTCTTTGGCAACACATACGAGCTTTACGCCATCCGCAGGCCTGCCGGATTTCTCGCAACTCCTTGATATTCTTTGTGTTACAGCTTTTAGATTCTCGGCGATCATGGTCTCATTTGCAACGCAGTAAGATAACATATATCGGCTCAAATAGCAACCAAAAAATGGAGCGTGTTTAGAAAATTCGAGGGGTCCTGCCGCCCTTCAGCCTTTTGTCCTAAGGGGGCATTCAATCCTTCGACAAAAGCTCAGGATTGATGCTGAGCCTGTCGAAGCATCAACTGCCTCGAGGCGTCTGTCAAACGATTAAAATAGTCCCGTACACCATTTCCGGGGCCGGGGCCCGGAATTGGTAAGGGAACATTTTTCCTATAAGATGTTTATCATATTTGCGCGACACGTGCCGCGAGAAGGGGTTCCAACATTTTTACTATTGGTTTGTCGGCGGGCATGAAGTCGTATGAACCGAACTCGGATGGGGAGACCCAGCGGATCTCTTCGTGCTCATTGGCCTTGAACTCTCCGGAAAGATGCTTTACCCTGTACGCGAGCAATTCGATCGGCACTAAGCAGTACCTGAATCGGCTCGCGATAATAAACTTTCCTATCTCTGACTCTATATCAAACTCTTCTTTGAGCTCTCTCTTTAAGCACGCTTCGGCCGTCTCTCCGGGCTCGATCTTTCCGCCCGGGAATTCCCATCTTCCGCCCAGGGTAGAGCCCTTACGCCTTTGAGCGATCAGGATCTTGCCGTCCTTCTCGATCACGGCGGCCGTGACCTGTCTTTTGTGCCCGGTTAAATATGAGAGCAGAAGTTTTAACTTATTCATTTTCTTCTCAATTCTTCGAGCCAGTAATTCAGCTTTTTGGTAAATTCCGCGTACGCGCTTCTCTCTTTATCGGTATACTCGCCGACTCTCTTGCCCGCAAAAGACAGCCTTTCCTGCAAAGACTCATGAACTACCTCTTCTATAGGTATTACGGCGTTCTTTGTGTCGCTGGCACCATCCCACGATTCATTTACGGGGAATCCGGCCTTTTTTAAAGAGAGATCATACGTGGCATCCACTAAAGTCCATCTGCCTTCAATACTGACCTTCGTTGCCAGATGAGCCGTTATCGGCATATTCTTGGCCACTTTCCTTAATGCTGGCGGGAACTTTATGGCGGGGTCGTTCCAGTTAAAGAGATGGGTTACGTACTTTACCTGAAGCCCGAGCTCGCCCATCATCAAGGCCATGAGAAAATGTTTCGGAACGCATGACCCCTTATTCATTCTTATCATGCCCGACGGGCCGGTCTTGGGATCTCTCAAGGATGGGACGATCGCGTAAGGAATATCCCTGATATGCTGATATATCGATATCCTGGCGCTCTTAGCGGAAAGCGATTTCGTCCACTGGGCAAACTTTTCAGCCAGCAACTTATCTTCCATATCGCTCATTTCGACTATTGGGCCTTTCGTTCAAACCACGACTTATAAGCCATGCCCCGCTCGGTCTCGCAGCTTTCTATCTTCTTCTGAATTACGTCGAACTCCGGATCCTGTCCGTACTTATAATCCGCCTGCTCTTTTTCCAGCACAACGATCCTGTCCTTAAGCGTATCCATGATATCAGTAAGCCCGTCTTGAGTCATATTGGCAAAATTGTACTTATCGCTCAACTCTCCCGATGGTTTTATGACAGCGATCTTTATAGATTCCTTAAGGTGAAGGTTTTCATTTTCGATTAGTATCTCTATGTAATCCCGCCCCTCACTTATCTTATCCAATTTATCGGGCGGAATGTTGAATACGCAGCGCTCGCCGGTTATTTCACCTTTTGCCTGAAGCGCAATGAGGCCCATCCCGAGTCCGACGCCAATCTTACTCAGATTATTATTGAGGTTGCTGCCCCCATACTCCCCGAATGCCCCTATTGCCGCGAATACTATAGCGCCAGGCACTCTGAATAAAGACTCCTCTGTAACGTAGAAATTAGATTCCTTGTCAGGCTTGAAGCGCCGGCCGTCCACATTTACTTTTATATCGGACACTTTCCATTTTCTGAATTCTGCCCCCTTACCTGTGGCTATCGCCGAAAAACCTATAAATAGCCCTTTTTGAGCGCTCTTATAATGCACTCCTACGTCGCATGACGACTCCTCAAACTTAAATTTCTTGTACTCTACATCTTCATTAGAAAAGGCAGAACTTGCCGAGAAGAGAAACAGGATAGCCGCGGCTAAAATTTTATTCATGTAATTAATTTTTATATTCGACTTCCATTCCGGCCAGTATATGTTTTCAGAAATCTCAAGGTTGTTTAAACTGGTTTTACAAGCCATGTCGAGAAAAGAATTATCAAAATGATAAATGGTATAAGCAATGCCGAAAAAATCAACGCTTTCAATAACGCGTCCGTGCCATCGCAAGTTCCGCCTGCCGGCAGGCGGAACTTGCGGGGTACCGCCTGAAGCGGCGTCAAAAAATTTTTACACCTTATGGCGATATAGCAAAAAATTTAAATTCCTGAAAGAAGTTAAATTTTTGTAAAAATTTTTCCGAATAAATTTGGATGCCCAATCCAAATTTATGTCCGCGGAAGGCGGGCCCCGCAAGTTCCGCCGTCCGCAGAATGCTAAAAAAATGAGACTGACGGCAGTTCAGTCCCATTCAATGTATTCGTGTTCGGGGTCAAGTCTCCTCCGGATAGCTACCAATATAACCTGGCAAACCTTTTTGAATAGCGCTTTATCCATTCCTCGGACGCTTTCTGCATGGACAATTCATGCCCAAGCTGGAGCGACCGCAGCATCCTGTATTCATCTATAAGATAGAGCTGCTCTACGAGCTTTACCTTGAAAGCGTCCGAATAGCGGTAGAATGACACCCCTATATTGAAGAGATTCGTATTTTCGCTGTCTTTTGCGGTGTGCATCACTTTGGCTCTGACCTTGAAGACCTTGTCCTGCAGCGGCATCTTGAGTATTATGATCTCGTTCTTCTTGAGGTGATGCCTTGAAAGAAAGAGAAGCCCTCCTTCGCTCACGTTCAGTGTATTAGTCCTCTCCCTTATCTTCTTCGAAGCATGTTCGAATTCTAAAGGATAGCAGATGGGATGCCTTATGAAACGCCTTCTCTCTTTCATGTGCAGCATAGACGCCTCCATCCTTCGACTTCGCTCAAGGCATAGAGCTCTGAGCCGGCCGAAGGGCTCTAAAAATAGTTATTGAATATCTCCGCCACCTTTTCTAATATGTCTTTGGCTATGCCTTTTATCTGGAACGGTTTCGGTCGATACTCTATCTCGGCGTATCTTGCAAGCCCTATAGCGGTTACGCCGCGCAGGCTGTCGATGCTTGATATATTGCCCTGCGCATTCTTTACGACCCCCATCTTTACAGGATAGGGTAATTTCTCTTCCAGAATGTCTACCGCCCCTTCCGAAAAAACAAATCCGCCGGCGATCACTGCCAGCTTTATATTCTGGCTCTTATTCGAAAATTCTTCGCACTTTGCTTTGACGCGTGAGATGATATCATCAAACGCTGTACTTGTCTTAAGGTCTCCTTTTATATCCGCCGCGCCGGCAGGTATTACACTCATAGCGCTTAAAACACCTCCGGAGAATATTGAGATCTCCGTAAGCGAGGCCCCCATATTCAGGAGCAGGACGCCCTCGTCCTTCCAAGCGTCCTCCAAAAGTCCGGCCCCGTCGGCTATCCCCGAATACACGACTCCTTTAATATCATATCCGGCGTTATCAACGCATTTATAGATATTCTGTATATGGTTGATGCCCGCGGTTATCATATACATCTCGCACGACAGCCGCGAAGCATAAAGGCCGAGAGGGTTCTTTATGGCCGGCTGATCGTCGATGGAATAGTTGAGGACGATCCTGTGCATGATCTCTCTGTCGAACGGCAGTCTTATGGTGCCGGCGGCATTTACGCATTTGGCCATATCAAATTTCGTGACCTCTCTTCCCCTTGAGGAGAGGGGGATCATACCGCGGGACTTCTCTCCTGCCACGGTGTCGCCGCTTATATTGACGTAAATATTGCCGGGGCCCCTGGCCATCTTCTCGCTGAGTTTCGTCAAAACTTTGGCAACGGAATTGGAGGCCTCGTCGAGGCTCATTACTGAACCCCTGAATATACCCTTCGACGGCTGGCTCTCGTAGGCGAGTATCCTCGAGCCGGGCGAAGCGTCAAATATCTCAAGCGCCGCCGCGGAGATTTTCGACGAACCCATGTCGAGACCCGTTATCACCAAAGGCTTTTTTATCACCCCGCCCATTCCTTTCCTATATACAAGTAATTCGTTGCATTATTCGTATTAATTATGTCCTCGCCACATAAAATCAATATTCTGTGTAAGAATGGGCGGGGTCATTTCGGGCTTATGGCTATATCTTTAAACCTGACATCTATGTAGCTTATACTATCGAGCACAAGGCGCGGATCCCTTAACGTATCGTGGAGCGCCTCGAGCCTCTCCTTCAGATTTTCATACCCTATTATTACCATGGGGCCGCTTTCGCCGAGGGTGAAAGACATGCTCCTCATGTCGCTGGCATCCAGCGTCTTTACACGGTACCTGTCCAAAAATCTTGTTCTCTTTATAATATCTACGAGTTCGAGGGCCGCCTTGAGATTGCTGGATTCACATCTCTTTCTGAATCTGCCGGCGTATTTGGCATCCACGCCCTTTATGGCGGGAAGATCCCCCAGGCTCAAAAGGTCTCTGTTGACAAGTATGACCCCATCCATATCCACCGGAAAATCGCGCCCGTTGGCAAGAATAGCCACAGGCTTGCGGAAGCTTAAGGATATGAATAATTTATCGGGCAGGAGGATCTTCGCTATGATATCTTTGGCATCGGGATATCTGGGCTCGAGGCCCCTCGCTATCGCTTTGAGGTCTATCTTGAATATATTCTTATCTTTATAATTTGCCAGAATCTCGTTCCTTACAGCCGCAAGGCTTCTGTCCGCAGCACCAGAGGCTTCTACGGATCTCAGCCTGAAATAATCAGACCGCTCCAGGAATGCCGTAGTAATAAGCCATGCCGATACTATGAAAACTATAAAGACGATCATGCCGACCCACTGCATCTTATGCACCTTCGGCATCCGGATCTTCTTAAATTTCTTCTGCCTTGCCATTCTTCACCCCCTACTCAACTTTACGTACAGCGTCTTCAAGGATTTTAACACAAAGAGAACTAAAACGCAAACCCGTAGCTCGGGCCGCTTTCGGCAGGAGGCTCCGCTCGGTCATGCCGGGTACGGTATTGACCTCCAGCACAAATATATCGCCTGAAAGAGCCATCATCATATCGACGCGTGAAAACGACCTGCAGCCAAGCACTCTGTGCGCCAGAACGCCCAGCCTGCGGGCCTCATTGGAAATATCTTCCGGTATCGGCGCGGGCACAAGATATTTGGTGTCGGAATCTTTATATTTGGCGTCATAGTCGTAAACTTTATTCCTGGGCACTATTTCAATGACGGGCAGAGCCTCGTCGTTGAGTATCCCCACGGTAAGCTCTCTTCCGTCGATATATTCCTCCAAAATGACTTTATCTCCGTATTCAAACGCCTTATCTATGGCGCCCTGCAACGAGTCCTTATCTCTCACTATCGACAGTCCTATGCTGGAGCCTTCGAGATGGGGTTTTACGACGATCGGCATCCCAAGCTTATCATAATCATATAGGTTGGACCGGCCCCTGATCAAGACTATGTGCCTCGGCACGGGAATAAGGTTCTTGATGAATATGTCTTTCGATGCGGCCTTATCCAGCGCGGCTCGAGACGCTTCAACCCCCGAACCGGTATAAGGAATGCCGGCATCTTCAAGCATTCTCTGCACGGTGCCGTCCTCCCCGAACCTTCCATGGAGCGCTATAAAGGCGACATCTATGCGGCTTTTTTCTATGATCTCGTCGATATCATTCTTCACATCGATAAATACAGAATCCAGCCCCTCCTCAAGCAGCGCATCGTGGACCGCTCTTCCGGAACACAGGCTTATCTCCCTCTCGTTCGACGGCCCGCCGGCCAAAACCCCTATCCTCCCACATTTATGTGTCATCGTGACCTCTTTAAGTACGAACAACCAACTATCAACTATCAACTATTAACTATGAACTATCAACTAAATAATTTTTATCTCCAGCTCGAGCGAAATATTATAATTATCCATTACCTTCTTCCTTATTATATCAACGAGCTTTAGGACATCTTCACAGCTGGCACGGCCTCTGTTAATTATAAAATTGGCGTGCTTCCGGGAAATCTGAGCGCCGCCCAACGTCAGCCCCTTCAATCCCAGCATGTCGATCATCTGCCCTGTCGTAAATTGAAAATCTTTCGGGTTCTTAAAGACGCAGCCGGCGCTCGGCGCGTCAAGGACCTGCTTATCTCTCTTCATCTTGAGGAACTTCGAGCATCTCGATTTGAGGGCCGAGCTCTCTTCCCTGATCAACTTCAGATCGGCTTCAAGTATTACATACGGCGAAAGGTTAGAGTATCTGTAGCCGAACGACAATGCCTCTCTCTTGAGCGTCTCGATCTTCCCTTTATTATCCATAACTTTCAGGCTCGTAACGTAATCGCCTATATTCTTATATAACGGGCTCGACCAGCCGCCGGCGTTCATACATACGGCGCCTCCTACGGTGCCGGGTATTCCGATAAGCGATTCTAAGCCGCTCAACCCCTCGTTGCAGCATAATCTGACCAATGCGGGGACGCTGTACCCTGAGCCTATCCTTATCGTGGTGCCGCTGGTCCTGATATTTTTAAAGGTGCTCGATCCCAGATGGATCACTATGCCGTTAAAGCCCTCGTCTCTTGCCAGCACATTTGTCCCGCCGCCAATTACAAATGTAGGTATGCGGTTCTCTCCGGCAAAGATCACTATCCTCTTCAGCTCTTTTACATCCCGGGGATCGGCCCATACGGCCGCGGGGCCGCCGATCCTGAACGATGTGTGGCGCCCCAGCCTCTCACCCAATACTATATTACCTTTTATTAAGTTTTTTGGAAAGTTCATCGCTTACCTCTTTTATATCGCCCGCTCCCAATACGACTATCATGTCGCCTGATCTCTTAATATCCATGATGTGCCGGGTGACGCTCTCTTTGTTCATCATCGTAACATCATTCAGGCCGTGCAGCCTCACCCTGTCATAAATGTTTTTGACGGAAACGCCCTCTATGGGCTCTTCACTGGCGGCATAGATATCCGTGAGTATCATTTTATCGGCGCCCTTAAAACACCTGCCAAACTCTTCCGCGAGAAACTTGGTCCTTGTATAGCGGTGCGGCTGGAATACCACTATCACGCGTCTATCCTTCCAGTTTCTGCAGGCATCCAGAACAGCGCGTATCTCGGTCGGGTGATGAGCGTAATCGTCTATCAGCATAACTCCGTCAACATCCGCCCTGAGATGGAATCGTCTTTTAGCTCCGGCGAAATCCTGTATGGAGCGGCATATGCTCTCGAATGAAAGGCCGAGCTTAAATCCGGCGAGTATCGCGGCAAGGCTGTTTAAAATATTGTGCTTACCCGGAATGCGCAAAGAGACCCTGCCGATAACCTCATTTTTGTAAACACAGAGATAGGAGGTGTAAAATTCATTCATCATTATTTCATGGGGATATATGTCGGCGTCTTTTGAAAACCCGAAGCTCTCTTTATTGCCGTTGAATTTTTTCAGCACTTTTCTGATATTCTCATCTTCGGCATTATAGAACAGGCATCCGCCTTTTTTTGTGTTATTGGCGAAAGCCGCATAGGAATCTACGGCGTCTTCAAGCGTTTTATAATAGTCTATATGTTCCATCTCCACGTTCGTTATCACGGAGTGGAGCGGTTTCAAATAGAGGAACGATCCATCGCTCTCATCGGCTTCCGCGACAACGTATTCGCCTGTACCGTACTTAGAGTTCCCTTTGAACAGCTCCACCTCGCCGCCTATTATTGCGGTAGGGTCGAGGCCGCATTTCTCGAGCATCACGGATATCAGTGAACTTGTGGTCGTCTTTCCGTGCGTCCCGGTAACGGCTATCCCCTTCTTGCCGTTCAACAACTCCGCAAGCACCTCGGCCCTCTTCACAATGAGGAGGTTCCGTTCACGCGCCCCCCGGATCTCCGGGTTCGAATTGTTTATCGATGAGGAGTATACTACAACCTCCGTCTCCGGAGGAATATTATCATGGTTATGGCCAAAGCGTATCCCGGCTCCCTCTCTGGTCAATTTCTCCGTCAGATTGTTCGATCCCAGGTCCGAACCCGATACTTTATAGCCCATCTTTAAAAGCACGAGCGCTATGCCACTCATACCTATGCCGCCGATCCCTACGAAATGCATGTTACTCTTCTCTAATATCACTTTTATCACTTTCTAATGTTTAAGACCATCTGCGCCAAACTGTGCGACGAATCCGGCACGCTCATGCGCCTGGCGGATTCT
>JAPLMG010000001.1 GCA_026387165.1 Candidatus Omnitrophota bacterium | reverse complement strand
GATGACCTCCGCGGCCACTCCTCCCAGTCCGCCCGCGCCGAATATGGCTACGCAGGAATCTTTAAGCTTCTTCTGTTCCGACTCGGTCACCATGCCTATGTTCCGTTCCACCATCTTGTCATAAAATGTGTTTTCTGCCATAACCGGCGCCTTTCATATGTTAGCTGACTATAGAGCGCGCGTTCCTTTATTCGTTTGCGCTTCTCCCTTTCAGGATATTTTTAAAGGCCTCTTCCGTCAGTTTGTAATGAGCCATGATGTGCTCTTTTTCTACGCCCTTGAGACCTTTCAGGATATCCGACTTTTCTACGAAAAAGTAGCGGAGGTCTTCCGGGCTGAAGAGATACTTCTCTTTGAAAGCATCCTGCGGGATACGGCTGCCAAGAAATATCTTATAGACCGATAACCTGAGCCCCGCTATCTTATGCGGATCTTCCAGATTCTTCCGCATGTGATCCAGGTCCATGCTTTTGAATACGGCGGCCTTCTTCTTCACGACGATCCTGTCGTATCCGTAATACTTTACATCGCTTATCGCCTTAAAAGGAAGAAATTTGAATATCATATATTTGGGATTGGTGACTATGCACATATTGTCAAATTTCTCATGGAAGATAGCGTACTGAAAGACCATCTTGAAGAGCGTGAACATGAAATCGAGCTTCTTGAAATTAAACATCGAAAAGAGCCCGCGGCCGAAGAGGCCGGAGTCGATGGAAAGGTAGCCGACCTCACATATCTTTCTGCGGTCTTTACGCAGTTTATCCGCCTCATTTTTATATCCCATATCAAGCGGCAGGCCCAGCGGAGAATCCGGCATGAGGATGATAGTGGCCACGACCTTCTTATCTTTTAAAGCGATGAAAGCGGCCGTTCCCGGCGTGATATGGTGAGTCGTTATCCGCAGGCCGCTCTTATAATATTTCGGCAGGATAAAACCCCTCATCAGATATTCCCTGTAGACAAGGGCCATCGACTGCTCGAGCTCGTCCCTGGAGGAGACTATCTTATACTCTATCTCGCCTATCTCCGGAAAAGTCTTTTTAATAAAGCATATGGGCATATTCTGCGGGGTCATTTAGAAGCTCGAGCCATAAAGTAATTTATCATCGTTTCGCAAAAGAGAAAGATGAACCTGTCCCTGTCTCTAGGGATTATCTTGACATATTTTATACCGGCGTCGAACATCTTCTTTCCGGATGCGGGCTTCTCTTTACACCAGATGACCTCGCTGACGGCCGTAACGGGCTTCGGATCCGATGGAAAATGGATGGATGTCCTGAGCTTCTCGCCTTTTTTCAGGTAGCGGTGCAGCTGGAACCTCAGCCCGTTTCCGCTTATATCGCTCGACAGCGCCTTTAGCAGCTCCCCGCCGCGGGATAATCTCTGTTCTATCTTCAGCGGTATATCCAAGCGGCTGGATCTTCTCCTGTCATGTAAAATTCGTTTCACCATATGCGGCCTCCTCATATTTGAGTTACCCGGATCTTTTTCGGGCGCTTCCTTCAACGGCTGCATCCAGACTCATACCGAGCATCCTGTCGCAGAGAAGACCTGCGAATCCTTCCCGGTTTTTCATACTCAGGAACTCTATCCCGCAATGATACATATCTCCGACTTTTTTTACCCATTTCGTCCTTGCCCTGGCAATGAAAGGCTTCGCCTCCCCCTCCACGCGTATCTCTACGCCAACCTCGTCACCCGGGGAGATCTTAACCCCCAGCGATAAGCCTGCCCCGCCGCCGCTTATATTTAAGAGACCGGCGTCGATCTTTTTTATTCCTATGGTCCTGTATTTTACGGTGATCAGTACGCGCAGGCGCGCATGCTTTCTTCTCTCGTGGCTCGCGAATGGCTGTTGCTTTTCCTGAACGAAGCCGCTTGACCTATCGAGCATCAACCTGGCGAGCTCTCTCTTGCTGGATATTTTATAGGCCTGAAAGCCGAGGAGATTTGCTGTTTTGGATTTTTTGAACCAGGCCAATCTCGCCCCGATCAAGAGAGGCCTGCCTCTCTTTTCCGCAGGAACGACGAACTCTATCCTTTCCTCCTTACCGATGAGATCTTCTGTCTCCGCCATCAGTCCGCCCTCGCTTATGTTGAGAAGCTTGGCGGTCTTCATCCGTTTATCCGCTATTGTGCATGCGGCCTCTGCCGGTATGTAAAGACGCTCATACCTTCTTCTCTCTTTGCCGGTCTTCGCGGATGTCTTGCGGTCCATTTGTATACATTATATCATATTATTCGGCATCTTGCGCTTTATCAGTCGTTTTTGGCATGAGTATTGTTGACTTTTACGCCGTTTGGCCGGTAAGTAAGGATTTTATACTTTAAATCCGCCATACGACCACATCGAATAGCAGGGCGCGTTCAAGCGCGCCTTGCTATTTTATTTTGCCTCAGGATATCCAAAGATTCTTCGAATATTTGAAACCTCCCGGGTATTTCAATAATAGGTAGTGGTGTAAAAAATTACCTAACATTTTTAAGAAGAGGGAGGTCGTTATGAAGCTCAAAAACCTGATTCACGGATACGCATATAACCTTTTAAAGTTCTTCGCTGATAGATTTTTTAATTCCACAATAAATAGTAAGGAGCTCGCGCCCGCGCATATGCCGCCGCGCGTAGAGGGATGGGACAGCATAGAGCGCAGGGCCTACAGGAGGTTCGATACAGACCTCTCCGGTACATA
>JAPLMG010000056.1 GCA_026387165.1 Candidatus Omnitrophota bacterium | reverse complement strand
CCATCCTTGAACTTGATAGAACAAATTCAAGGATTAAGGTGAGGGGGAAATTGTGTTAATTTGGACACGAGTGAGCCCAGATAAAAATTTGGGACAGATACCTATTTTTTGGAGTGTGCTCAGCGGATTAACCGGTCGTTTCCGGCTTATGCTTTGGAAGGCGGAAGGAATATCTGGACCCTTTGCCGGGAACGTTTTCGGATAGAAACTTGCCATTATGCTTCTCTATTATGGCCTTTGATATATAAAGCCCAAGGCCTGATATTTTGTCCGGTAATACGCCTAGACCGGTATCTCTTATGCTGAATTCTACATCATCAGGCATCTCCTTTAATAAAATTTCTATACTTCCTTTATCCGTAGCCTTCACGCAATTCCCCAGAAGACTTGATAAGACCTGCTTTATCCTGTTAACATCCGCATAGACATCTACTCTGCCTTTTAAAATATCGATCTTAAGATCCAGGCCTTTGCCTCTTATCTTTGGCTCAAATACAAAGAGGGAGCTTTTTATAATATCTTTTATATCCGCTGTCTGCATATTCAATTCCAGCTTTCCGGCCTCTATCCTGACCATGTCGGACAATTCATCGAGATCCTTTGCCATCATATCAATATTGGAGTTTTCCGCATTTAAGGCATCCCTCTGTTTTTCATTTGCCGGCACCGGCAGCATATCAACGATAGCTTTAAGGCCATGCCTTATATTGGAGATCATGCCGCTGATCCGCGTCAATGCCAGAGCGAGGTCATCGCCGAATTTTTTTGTCCTCGCTTGCGCCCGTTCGTTCTGAGCGGAAAGCCTGTCTGCATCCGCGCGCAGTTTTGCTATTGGCCCGGTAGCTATTTTCCCCAGAATGATCCCTGCGAAAAGAGCAAGTATAGCTAAGATCACCCCTATGATCAAGATCTTTGGCATGGCAGCATTCAATGGCATGGATATTCTATCCGCATCCTGAACGATAAACAGCCACCATTTTACATTGTTTTTTGATAAAAATACGCCTTCAATACGATAAAAAGAAGCAAAGGCCATCCCCTGATGGCCATATACACCATCCATTAAAACCCATCCTTTGTCCGTGCCCAAGGCTTTTTGTAACTCATTGTAGCTGCAGAACTTATTACCAAAAGGCTTTACGCCGGGCGCATAAACAAGATATGCCCTATCATCGACTAACGCGGCATGGCCGGTACTCCCGATCTTAAAATCTTTGATCGGGGCCGATATATCCGCTATATCTATAGATATATTCCGGCCTGATAAGGCCTTGCCCGCGTTATTCATTAATGCGATATTTACAGGCAGGCTCCATGCGCCCGTCTTCTCATCAAGTTGTATATCGCCGATAGAAGCGTAAGATGACCCTGCCTGCATAGCGCCGGCTACTTCCCCCATGAAGCGTGCTTCGGCCAATTCTATCTTTCTGTCTATCTTATCCGCCACGGATGAGGCAATAAACCGCGCCATCCGGCCCTGATCCTCACCGGCGGCGTTCCGCAGAAATTCAGATATATAGAAATAATTTACCGCTATGCAGATACAAAAAAAGATGATCGTAGCGGCGCATATAAAAACGGCCATCCTGGCCGTCATATGAATTTCTCTTTTAGCTTGATCCATATTTAAATTTCGCCCTGAAATGCTATGTGAAAGTTTGATGTCCCCTGGCCCTGGCTCGGCCTGTCTCCGACCCTTTCGGCCCATTCCAGCTTTAGAAATAAATTCTTATTTATCTGCACCTTCAAACCTCCGCCGAGCCCCATGAGAAACTTTGTCTCTCTCTCGCCCGGCCCCGTATCCTTAAGCTCGCCGCCGCCCATATCCATGAATACAACAGGCTCAAATTGATGCCTTAAGGGCGTCTCTGAATACGGCAATTTGAAGTCTTTGGGGACAAAAGGCATAGGAAGTATCCAGTCGACGCTCAGGTTAGCCCCGTAATCGGCCATGTAATCGCCTTCGGGATATCCCCTGTTGTAGTTTGCTCCTCCGAACTGCATCTGTTCCGACGAAGGAAGCGTATGCGTGGCGTTTTGAAACTGCGCGCGCGCCGATATGTAGCTGTCGAAAGGCATCCTCTGGACGCGCCTTACGGTCTGCTCGAACACAAAGAAGAAGCCTCCCGACCCCGATCTCGACGCGGATACATGATTAGCGCCGGCAGCGCCCAAAAAATGGGCGGCAGAGAACCTGAATTGCGACAGAAGCGATGTCTGGCCGCCCCCGAAGAACGAATCGAGCTTCGTAAGATCAAAATTGACGTACGGTATCCTGAGCTGGTCATTGGTGCTCATCTGGCCCATCGCCCATTTCCTGCTCGACTTTATGTCAATGCCGCCTTCCGTATTCATCTGCAGGCCTTCCGCCAGATACATCTGGGACATTATCTTAGGGGTATAGATCTGAGTATTGCCCGTTATCCCGAATCCTTTGTATTCCAGCCCAAGCTTATTCGTAAATATCACGGCGTCAAATCCCAATCTGGTGCCGTATGTATCTATGGGATACGAGTAGCTTACAAAATTACCCTGGCTCAAGGCGCTCTCGATCGTGTTGAAGAAGAGCGAATCGTTCCGGCCGAACATGCTGGTGGAGCGGAATGACATCGAGGTTCTCAGCTTTCCGACGAGGCGCGTCCCCTGGTTGTCAAAAGCGGCGCCGGCATGATACGGGAATTTATCTATTACTTTGAGCGTGATATCCGAAGATCCCGGATCCTTCCCGGCCCCTATGACCGCCCTCGCTTCGAGATCGGAATTCTGATTAAGCCTCAGGAGGTCCCTGGAAAACTTGAATACATTCAAAAGCTCATTTTTTTTTGCGTGAAGGTATTTCTGTATAAGCTTGCTGGAAAACCATTTATTGCCTTCGACCTTTACCTCGCCTACGATCCCTTCGAGTATCCGTATCTCTATCTTGCCGTCCGCGGCATCCTGCTCGGGCAGATAGACGTTCGTCGTCAAATACCCCAGGCGTTTGTACTCGGACCTTACCTTTGTGACTATATCGTCTATGTCCCGGTAAGTTACTTTTTTGCCCAAGTAAGGCTCGTAGGCCCCGCGCAAATGGTCCGGGCTGAATATTGTCGATCCCGTCACTTTGACGTCATTAAGAATAAAAGACGGCCCGCCTTCGATCGCGGACTTCTTCGCTTCTTCCTCTATGTCTATCTGAGGCGCCTTGGGCTTCTTACGTTCGAGCCTGCTCTTCTCCAGCTCGGACTCCTCTTTGAAACGGCTCGCCTGCGCTCCGGGGGAGTCTCCTGACGGGGCGCGCGGCGGCGGCGCTTGAGCTATTGAAGTTGAGGACAAAAAAATGGAGACCACAATAAAAATAGAGACGGATACCATTATTCTGTATAACCGAGCCTGAAAAATGGTGCCTGTCCCTGTTTTTTTATTCGTCATAATATATTTACCGTGAATATACCATATAAATGGCGTTTGTGCAAATACATTACCCCCTTATCAGGGCCATCGCTTCCGCTCTCGTCTTCTCGTTCTTCCTGAATATGCCTCTTACGGCGCTCGTTATCGTCATAACACCGGGCTTCTTCACCCCGCGCATCGATATGCACATATGCTCTGCTTCTATTATAACCATAACGCCTTTAGGCTTAAGCTTCTTCATTATGATATCGGCGATGTCCGTAGTGATCCGCTCCTGGACCTGCAGCCTCCTGGCGAATATATCTACGACTCTGACGAGCTTACTTAAACCCGTCACCCTGTTATTGCTCGGTATGTAGGCTACGTGCGCCTTGCCGATAAAGGGGAGCATATGGTGCTCGCACATTGAATAAAAAGGAATGTTCTTTAAGAGCACTATCTCGTCGTGCTCTTTCTCGAATATGACTTCCAGCTCCTTCTCCGGATCCAGAGCGGATCCCGCCAATAGCTCTTCGTACATCTCGGCCACACGCTTAGGCGTATCCTTTATATCCTTCCTCTTCGGATCCTCGCCTACGGCTATCAAAATATCGCGGATCGCTTTTTCTATTCTTTTCTGGTCCATCTTATCTCCTTGTTCGCCGCCGCGGTGTCATGTAGTCCCCATCTCTACTTTCCCGCCAATTTCTTTATTTCACGCTCGAAATATCTTTTTATCTCTTGCCACCGCGCTTCTTTCAGCATCTTTGGCATTCTTTCAGGCTCAGCGTCATTAAAAAATACCAGGCTCTTTTGGATATGGATAATATTAGCCGATACCGCCTTACCGTATTTTTTATGGTAGAATTTTAAAATCTCTTCTAATGTGTAACCTGCCCCGCAGATAAAATATAAATCAACAAAATCTCTTTTTGCCCCCCGGGAGGCTATGGCATCTATTTTCATCGCCGCGATATCCCTGATATCGGCTATTCTTACCGCTGAATAGTTCAAAGCGGGAAAGATCAAAGGGTATTTATAGCTAAAGAGGCTGAACTTCACTCCTTTGAAGACGCCTAAAACAGTTCCTTTGTCCGCCTCGTCCACGCTAAAAGAGCCCAACTTCGACAGATTGGCGGCAAAGACTTTGGGAATAAACTCCCTATCGGTAAAAAAATCAAAATCTACGGAAAGACGGTGCCCTAATTGAAGCGCTGCCGCCGTGCCGCCTGCCAAATAGGCATCACGCAGGATATCCGAGCGGCCTAATGCGGCCAGAATGTCCTTGGCTCCCCTGACGAGCGTTTCTTCAAACATGATACTTCCTTTCTGGGCATATCTAACACAAGAACCCAATAATTGGCGCTCTTCTGAGAATAGCCGCGAAAATTGGATAGGGCGTTTTTTATTTCCGACTTTTTAAAATTATCAAACATCCAGTTGACAGCCCTCTCATCGCCATAATTTAAAATTCGCCGGAGAATATAAATCCTGTTCTCCTTTGGGTCTATCTCCTTAAAATCCGCGTCCCAAAAATAACTTTTTAGAAACTTGGGCAGCTCTTTCATATTATTTATCCTCTTTAAGCTATTTCCCTATGCAGAAATTCTCGAATATCCTGTCCAGGATATCGTCAGAGGCCGATTGGCCCACTATCAGGCCCAGGTTAAATACGGCCTCTTTAAGATCCACAGCTATCAGCTCCGGGTGCATGGCGTCTTTGACCGCCTTACTTACAGATAACATATTATCGAGTGCTTTGTCAAGGAGCTCCTTGTGCCTGGCGTTCGTCAGAATAGCGCCTTCGCCCTGAATGTACTTGCCGCTCCAGACCATATCGAGGATCGACCTTTCGAGAAGATCAATATTTATCTTCTTCTCTACGGAGATCTCGACCACCGCGTCACCCTTGAATAAATGGGCCGCGCCAACCACCCCCGGTCTGGCCACCCCGGGGGTGGTGTTTGTGCTTAAATCTATCTTATTCACAATAACGAGCTTCTTCCTGCCTTCTACCAGCCTGATGATCTCCAGATCCTCTTCGTCAATTTCCGTGGAGGCATCGAGCATAAGGAGCACTATGTCGGCTTTTTCTATGTAGCGCTTGCTCCTGCCGGAACTTTCCTTATACAGAACGTCATTTACCTCTCCTATCCCGGCCGTATCAACGAGCCTTATCGGCACACCGTTCAAGCTTATCATCTCCTCCACGGCGTCTCTTGTCGTGCCTGGGATCGGCGCCACTATCACGCGGTCCCTCCTTAAGAGCAGATTCATGAGGCTCGACTTTCCGACATTAGGCTTTCCGCAGATCACCGCCAGCACCCCTTCTCGCAGGACCACGCCCTCGCTAAAACTGTCTATAAGGCCTTTCATCTTATCGAGGATGCCGGCTATCTTTCCCTCGAGCGACTCCTCTTTGATGATATCCAGCTCTTCATCCGGAAAATCTATAGAGGCCTCTATGTGAGAAGCGATGCCTACTAAGGCATCGAGCATACAGGTGACATCTTTAGAGAGACACCCTTCAAGCTGTCCCACGGCGGCTTTTAGCGATCCTTCCGTCTTGGCTCTTATTACGTCAAGCACCGCTTCGGCCTGAGTAAGGTCGATCCTGCCGTTTAGAAAAGCTCTCTTCGTGAATTCACCCGGCTGGGCGACTCTCGCTCCGTGCTTTACGACGAGGTCGAGCGCCTTCTTCACCGTATGGATGCCGCCGTGGCAATTGATCTCCACGATATCTTCTTTGGTATAGCTCTTTGGCGCACGCATCACGGTCAACAGGACTTCGTCGATTATTTCGTCGCGCGTCGCGCGTCGCGCGTCGCGCGTCATACACCGCCGCGGTGACACATCGTTTTCTACAACTACACCGCGGCGGTGTATGATATGACCGTAGTGAATTGTATACGTCTCATAATCTGACGGCTTCTTGCCGTCTTTTGACACGAATATCTTATCCGCAATCTCGAGCGCTCTGGCGCCGCTCACACGGACTATGCCGATACCGCCCTCGCCTAATGGCGTCGATACGGCAGCGATAGTATCATCTAAACTAAATTTATTCATACTTATTTAATTTTGTTTATTCCCTTAAACTTCTGATAGGATACATTACTTCTTTGAGCGCAAGAGCTCTATCCAATCCATAGCGAACAGTCAGAATATTAACAACATCCTTTGTGCCCGAAGAAGCTTCTTTATCAAAATCGCGGCGTATCACCTTGACCGCATACGCAACGTCTTTATTCCTTTTGTATTTGGATAATTCTTCCTTTACAGAAACCGGGCCGTCTTTAAAATTGACTACTGTATACCATATATCATACGCGTCCTTAGCGGCCCTATTCTCTTCGTCCGAATAAGCAAAGGCCTTTAGTGTTAAGAAAGGTATTATATTAGGTATCTTTATTCGTACCGATTTTTTTGTTCCAGTCACCCCAAGATCGACAGCAATAAAGTCGTTAAACACAAGATATACGCCGCGGAACTTAACGGCCTCCACATTAGGCGCTATCTCCTTCAATTTATCAGCGGCGGGCTCGAATTTATCATCTGTTATCAGATCCAGCACTATAGGCTTATATCCGCTTTCGTACTTGATGAAACTATGATTCATAACATCCATGCCATCACCTGTCTTCTGTTTCTCAAAGCCCATGGATCGCAAAATATTATACAAGTTTCTGTATTTACCTTTTTCAGAAACAGCAAATTTAATGGCAAGATCTATATCCAGCGTCCCCAAATACTCCCTAAGATACGATAGTTTATTTTTTACCAACAGATCGGGCACAAGGCCGCCGACTAAATATAGATTTTCTGATAAATCGCCAAACGCGGTATATATGTCGGCCAATACACGCCTAAGTTTGCCTAAATGAATTGGCGAATAATATTCGAATACCTTGTTCCTCACTTTAATGCCTTTTTAAGAATTTTCAAAATATGATTAGCCTGTTTTTCGCCTCGTAAAGGGTTCTTCTTGAGATCCGCGTAAAGCTGCAGATTATCCACAACCATCATGCCGCTCTTATTTTGAGCCATGGTAAAGATATATTGATCGGGCGCTTCGATAAGCGTAAGATTGAACCCCTTATCAGCTTCGGAAGCTGATAAGGCCTTTTCGGGAAACTTGTCAAGCGATTCGACATAAACCGATACAATATCGAATATGGCGAAAGGCG
>JAPLMG010000100.1 GCA_026387165.1 Candidatus Omnitrophota bacterium | reverse complement strand
GTAGAGGCCAGCTTGCGCTGGTTTTATCGTCCGGGATTTATTCCTTCCAACTCGGGACTTTCCTGTCTTCTGAGGATATAAGTATAGCACAGATTCGCTGAGTGTCAAGGCCAGCAACATCTCGGGGACAGGCTCGAAGCTAATTTTGAAAAGGGAATCCTATGTCTTTCACTATAACCTTACCGCAATATTCAGGCCCCTTACCTTTAACCATTCCGCAGTTTTTCTATATTTCCTGGATATAAGATAGTGCGGACGCGGCGTTTTGAATATAATTCTAAAAGTTGAGCCGGAACTGGTTATCTTTAAGCCAATTCTTTGCTTCGCGGTGATCCTTGAATGTCTTATCCACGACAGTCCAAAAGCGGCTCGAGTGATCAGGCTCTACCAGATGGGCCAGTTCATGCACAACGACATAATCGATAATATCTCTTGGCGCCATAACCAGGCGCCAATTAAAACGAAGGTTCCCATTTGGGCGACATGACCCCCAGCGATGCTTCGCGCCGGAGAGATTGATACTATTATAACGCACGCCCATATTCCCGGCATAGAATTTACATCTTAGCGTAAACAACATAAACGCCTCTTCTCTATACCAGCGCTCAAACAATATCCGCGCATCAGGTAAATAGCGCTCATTCAATATGAACCTTTCCTCAAAAAGAAGCTTGCCGTACATATCCTGCGCGATATGAAGCGTATATTCATTGCCGAGATAGAGAAATCTTTCACCTTCAATGAATTGTTTGGGCCGGAATAGTGTAAGCTGCTGGCGCGTACGATTGTAGATCTTATCGATCCACTTGCGCTTACGGCTTATAAACTCCTGTATCGCCTGCTCTGCGACAAAATGCGGCGCCCTCACAGTGAATGTCCCGTCAGGACCGATCTCGAGCGCAATGCTCCGCCTTTTTGATCTTATAAGCTTAGGTGCCGGGATATCTTTGGATAACGGTCTTTTATACATCAGCGCTTATCTATGTTAACAAGATATAAATAAGTGAAAGGATCCCGGGAATGAGAACGGCCAGCCCCATGATGCGCGTGTTTCTTATCTCTTTTTCCATGGATATGGGCTCCAATTTCCAGTTGAAGGGCCGGTAAAGAGCTATCTGTATATCTATGGTTTTTTTTGGCTTCCAGGCGACCAGCGCGCCAAACACGATCGCTATTACCACGATCGTAAGCTGTATGCAATACGGGCATACCATTCCGCATGAACAGCAGCATTTCGCGAATAAATTTAATACGGGGCAATTCATCTTATGTTCCTCCTATTTATTCTGTCCGAATCTTATTCGCCTATTATTTGAACGATTACCTCGCGGCGCCTTGGCCGATTATCGAATTCGGCCAAAACGATCTGCTGCCATGTACCCGAAGATAGTTTACCGCTATTGAACGGTATCGCCAATGACGGCCCGAAGAGCGCAGCCCTCAAGTGGCTGAACCCATTGGCGTCGCCCCAGGTATCATCGTGATTATAATGCTTATTTGACGGCACAAGCTTCTCGCACAGATCCCTCATATCCTTTATCATGCCGGGTTCGTATTCGAATGTCGTTATAGCGGCTGTTGAGCCTACGACAAATACTGTGGCGGACCCTTTCTTTAGCTTAGATGCTGCCAGGATATCAACGACCTGATCTGTTATGTTCAGCAGGTCCCCCGCGCCCCTGGTATCGATCTCTATCTTTTTATTTACTATCTGCATACTTATGCTTATTTTACAGACATCCTACTTTTGACCTTACCTCTTTAAGGTGAGGCTATTATTTCATGTAAAGAGCGTTTCAGCGCTTATTATACCATATAAACTGCTTCTACGCCTTTTCCTCAATAAACTATTTATAACGAATTGTAATAGTCCAGTTCTATAAGAAAATGGGGTCAGTCCCAACGCGTCACCTTCCGTGCTGAATGGAACTGACCCCATTTTTGTGAGTAGTTTTCTATGCCGATGGGGGAATTCGGAGGAATTCGGGGGACACAGTACTTAATTAGTGAGTCGAGTATTGTGTCCCCGGAAAATATATTCCGGAAATTAAATAGAACCGTCCTTTATTTTCTTTCTTCACTCTTTATTTTCACTTTATTCAAAATTGCAAAGCAAAAATTACGGGCGAACGTTTGTATTTATTCCCGTGTCCTTCTATCCTTGTTTTTTCTTTCGCTTTGTAGTATCTTAATAGTTGCAGTTTAGCCGGGTAAAAATAATCGGTATTTTTAAAGCGGAAGCAGCAGGTTACGCATGAAAAAAGCGGTCTTTATAATAATTTTGCTGCTTGCTGCCGGCTGCATATTGGGTTATTTTATATTCAAGGAGCGCATGAGTACCAATCTCGCCTTTAATTCAAAAGTAAGCATTGTAGCCGATAAGATTTATGCTCTTCGCGATACCGCTATTGCATCCGGAGAGAAATTCAAAAAAATTATTTCCAAAGGAGAAAAAACATTAAAAAATACGGTACACGCCTCTTCGGGATCGGGTGGACCGGGTGGGGACGTAGAGCTGCGTCTTAAACATGGAGGCGTGATAAGGGGTAAATTATTGAGAGAGGCCGACGATCAGTATATGATCGACTGGAGAGGAGATAAATTCACTGTTAAGAAACAGGATGTAAAGAGCATAAAAAACATAACTCAACGAGATATCGAGTGGCCGTATAAAAACGATATTATTGTCAGGAAGATAAACGGAGTTATCTGCGATGGTAAGATCATCAGCCTTGATGATAAAGCAGTGACACTGTCATTTGAAGAGGGCGGAGGAGGGATGGAGCTGGGCGTCCCGCGCACGGAGATCAATTCTTTGATCTTCGCGCCGGTCTGCAACAAAGATACCGACGAGACCGAAGAGCATATCAAAGAACTATTCCCGAAGATGAAGATCTACAAAGAAGGCAACATAACGCTTTTCACCGATTCTTACGTAAATACAGCGAAATGGTGTCAAAAAATTACGCGGGCGTTATATGCCGAGCTTTATTTTAAGTTTTTCACGCTCTTTAAGGATAGAAAGCCCCAATTTCAGAATTTTATAGTGCTATTCGACGATCCCATAGACTATATTGATAGTACCGGGATGCCGCCGTATATTCCCGGTTATTTTGATCCAAGCGAAAGAGTGCTCTATCTCTATAACATGTTTGGAGAAAGGGCGGAGGAGATGCTTTTTACAATGCTGACCAGCGCAACGGACGCGGTCTACAAAGATGTCGAAAAGCAAAAGAAGAAACTCAATATCGACGAAAGATACGATATATTTATTGATGGTAGAACAAAAGAATTTACGGATAGATTTTGGAGGGTAAAGGATATTTATAAAAGATCGCTCACCGATGAAACAAAGTCTACACTGCGGCATGAACTTACTCATGAAATATTCCATAATTGGGGGCTCCAGAACATAATCACTTCAAAGCCCGTAGTAAACAAAGAAAAACTGATAGAGAAGAGGAAGGAATTTATAGAGGCGACGGACTGGGAAAAGAAGAAGAAGCTGCTCGATGAGATGATGAAAATGGGGAAGCCGGAAGAGATCGAGATGGCTGTGGCGGAGTCATGGCTTGCGGAGGGACTGGCTGCATATTGCGCGACCGAGCCGGCAGGCGGAATTGACGAAGATCTGCTATTTACGTTTCAGGACGCCGTAAGTAAGGAAGGGCTAAACCCGATAGAGTTCTTCACCGGTTTTGAAAAAGGCAGTTTCGTCGGTATTGCTTTAAAGTCAAAATATAATCTATATGCTCAGAGCTGGGCATTCACCTGCTTTTTAATGGCTAAATATCCCAGCCAGTTCGTTGACTATCAGAAGAAGATAGCTGAAAAGATAACGAAGGAAGATAAAAAAGACAATCTAACACTGTTATTAGCATGCCTTGGTAAAAATCTGTCGGATCTGGGCAAAGAATTTGACGAATATATGCGCGGCTATCAAAAGGCAGAAGATCCTTTCGTTAAGAGATATATAGAAGTGTATGATGTATGGAGAGACCTGCTGGAGTCGCACCTTTAAAATTACGCCTGCTAATTCGGGGACACAACACTTAATTACGCGTTGCCAATAGGTAGGCAATGATGAGACTAAAAAATGGGGTCTGTCCCAACGCGTCACTTTCCGCGTTGAATGGGACCGATCTCATTTTACTTATGCATGTAGCTTGAAATCGCAATTTGCGACTTCAAGATTTGAGGCTCCAAATTGGAACCTCAAGTGTCTATTCCTGCTTAAATCCTAATCCCATGTCAGTTGAAACATAAGTCGAGTAGCAAAGAGGAGCTTTATCTATTCATTCTAATAATCTACGGGACAGACGATGCAGATCGGCATTGGCCAGGGCGTGGACTTTCTTCTTAACTGTGCGAGAGAAATATTCCTTCTCTGTCTTTGTAAGAGCTTCCCCTTTGAGCTTTTTCAGAAAAAGCTCTTTCTGCTTCGGTGGAAAGACTTGAGAAAGCGCATATTCAAGGCCAAGCTCTTCTTTCGCGCAAAGATAGTCATTCAGATTCTGGTCTGCCTTTTTGAAGTAGCTGTTAAATACGGACTTCAACCTCTCGCTCGACATAGAGCGTCCGGCGACTTTTAGATCCTGGCCCTTTTTTAATAAATTAAAATACGCCTCCAACTCTTTTCTGCGATCAACGTTGAGCGACCGCGCGAGCGTATCGGCCCAGAGGAACTTTAAATTGAGAGCTTTGTATAGGGCAAGAGACATTGCCGTCAAGGATGCCAGGATAAGCTTATCCGATTCCCTCTTAAGACAGTCGACTGTTTTAGTATAATCAAAATGCCCATTCTCTGCGCTCGTCGCAAGGACGACGGGAAACCCCTCCCAAAGACGAAGATCCTTTGACTTCACAACATCCGCCAGCGTTAGATTAACATCTTCCGTTTCCCCTGTTTCAAAAAGAGAAAACCCCAGAGACCTCAAACGCTTTAGGAGGCTATTATCTTTCATGATTAAAACCCTTCTTTCTTAAGCAGTCTCATAAAATGCTCCAGATTATTATTTACTTTATTCTCCGATACATCGTAAGAAGCCGTTTCCTTAAACCGCCGGCTAAGCCTGCCAATATCGATTTCCGTTTTTTTAGATTTCATGAGCGTCGTGCAATCGTCCATATCTACGCTCGTACCCCGGAATAATTTACTTATTAGCAGGTCATAATAATTAAGCACTCCCAAGTATATATAGCTAAATTCTTTAATCGGGATGTTATTACCTTTATCCAGAGGTGATTCTAATAGCTCTGTTGTATGCACGCACTTGCCGCGAAACAGATCAAATGTAAAACCATCGTCCCTGGCCCACCCGGCGCCACTTGCGCTCCTGTAACCAAGATCTTTCAGTATTTTTAACAAATAGTCATATTCGTCCGTTTCCGGCACGAGGAGATCAATGTCTTTTGTTGATGCTTTGATATCCAATAGCGTCAGCGCAGTGCCGCCGCAAGCGACAAGACGGACTTTCCGTTTTAGAAAACCATTCCAGGCGCTCATAGCGTCTAATAAACTCTGTTTGTCAATTCTATATTCCATACAATTTATTGTATTAATTCATACAATCCTATGTATTAAAGTATACAATATATTTTAGTGATTGTCAAGGCCAGAGTCCATTTTAATATACAAAATATACGCTCTTAAGGCAAAGCAATTACATATGTTAGGAATGAGCTATGAAGCAACAGGCAGATCTCTAAAAATCGGCCAGGAGACGGTCAGGAGGGCCTGTCACTATAAAGCGTGAACCTATGAATACAACTTGAGGTCGCAATTTGCGACCTCAAGATTTGAGGTTCCAATTTGGAACCTCAAGTGTCTATTCCTGCCTAAACCCAATCATTCGACGCGGCTTTTCCGGTGGCGGAGCCATGAGTTGGCGTATAGCCCCAAAGATCGACTGTATATCGACGTCATGCTTTTCAATCTTTCGCTCGAGTTCCTCCAGTTTATGGACCAGCTCCTTATGGGTTGAAATAATCTGCCTTAGCTTCACAAAGGCACGCATTATAGCGATATTGACCTGTATAGCCCTATCGCTATTGAGGACACCGGACAGCATAGCTACGCCCTGTTCGGTAAAAACAGTGACCCTTTTATAAAACTTTAAGGATGTCACAATTTGTGACATCCTCTTTATCTCGTCTCTGGTTAAATAGAACATAAAATCTTCCGGAAATCTTTTGGCATTGCGTTTTACCGCCTGATTTAACACCCTTGTTTCAACACCATAAGGTCTTGCCAGGTCTTTATCCAGCATTACCCTATACCCTCTTATGAGGTAAATCTTATTCTCAACAATCTCCTGTGGTATTAAATCCTTCACGATTGCCTCCTTCTGCCTTTGTATAGGCGTTATATTCCCCTATACTATAAGACGTAAAAAAGAGGCAAATTATTGCATTTTATTTTAAAATAGTTTTTGTCCGATGGGAAAAATTATTTGGTTAAAAACTAAAAAGGAGGGTGCAGTGTAATTTGGGGATGTGTAATTTGGGGATGTGTAATTTGAATTTAGGGACGGGCCTAATCCACCCCGGCATCTTCTTCCATCTTCTCCAGCCTGTCGTAATAATCAGGAATTTCATTTAAATGGGCCAAGGCGATCTTGCCGGTAATCATGGGATCATCGTTGCTAACGTTGGTCGACGGATCGCAAAGACCGTGTTCCAATTCCACATCCATGCCTATTCTGAACTGATCAACATCGAATTTATCCCATATGATACCCAACCTATCACCGACCTTTTTTGCCTCTTCCGCCGTAAAGTTTTTTCTGACCACCATATCCCATTATCCTTCCGTCTTTTCCATGGGCTTACCGCAACAAACAAGTTCACCGCCGCCCACCTTAGTCACCCTGACCTCGTTCCCGCAAATATTGCATCGGTATTTCTCTCCGACATTTTTGACTGCCATTTCTATGCCTTCCTATTTACAGTAAAAACATGGCGGAGGAAGTAGGTCTACTTCGCCCTTCGACCTGAAAACTCGGGTAGGGCTTCGTTGAACCTATCGCTACCGCCATTCTTCTTCGCCAATTCCTGCGAAGCCCTACCTCAATTCTTCGCCTCGATGGGCGAAGCAGAATGGCGGACGCGAGTGCAACCAATTCGAACCATATCCGAGCTCGCTGCCCGCATAGTGATTACTGTCAATACAACAGTAGCATTATACAAGATATTTGCCGTAAAGGCAAAACAACTACATATGTTAGGAATGAGCTATGATGCGATAGGCAGATCCTTACACATCGGTCAGGAGACAGCGAGGAGGGCCTGTCACTATGAAGACTAAATGCTACTAATAGCGACCTTATTCCTGCTTAAAGCCTATCATACGCCGCGGCTTTTCCGGAGGCGGGGCCATGAGTTTTTTAATTGCTTCAAAAATAGCCGTTATGTGCTTATCGTATTCCGAAAACCTCATATCATGATTCTTATACTTGAGCTCAAGAGCCGCAATTTTAGCGGCGAGATCCTTGTGCGTCAGTAGAATCTCTCTCAACCGAACGAATGCCCGCATAATAGCTATATTGACCTCGATAGCGCGTTCGCTATTAAGCACGCTCGAAAGCATAGCAACGCCTTGCTCAGTAAACACATATGGTAAATACCTGCGGCCGCCATAACTTGAGGTTGCAAATTGCAACCTCAAGTTTTCTTCTTTAGTCACTTGAAACATGAAATCTTCGGGAAAACGTTTTATGTTTCTTTTAACTTGTAAATTAAGATTTTTTGTTTCTACACCATAAAGACCTGCTAAGTCCTTATCCAACATTACGTTTCGCCCCCTAATAAGATAGATCTTCCTCTCGATGACCTCCTGGGATATCAAATCTTTCACAATTGCCTTCCTTTCTACCCGTATAGGCGTTTTACAAGGTCGCAAAATGCGACCTTGAATTTGAGGTTCTAAATCGGAATCTCAAAACTCCCTATACTATAAGACGGAAAAAGTAGGCAAATTGTTGCAAAATATTTTAAAATAGTTTTTGTCCGACGGGAGAAAAGTTTTGGTTAAAGACTAAAAAGTAGGGTTCTGGGTAATTTGAGGAATAAATGGGATGGTTCTATTTTTATCATCAAAACTGGCGGGTAGTCGTGGACGAAAGGCGAACCCTACAACCCCTTGAAATACCGCTACTTATAAAAATTCATCGAAAACGTAGCATGGGTTGGCTTATCGCCCTAGACGAACCCATCTTCAATAAACCGGCAAAACCCGATAAACCAAAAAACTTTGAACCTTATTATGACTACGCTATCTAATAATTATTTTGGCTGAGCTTGGTAACCGGCATCCTTAGCTTTCTGCTCCCATTTATCCGCTTCGCCGGCATATCCCCACGCCCGCAAGATTAATGAATAACCATGAAACGCTTCCGAATTATTTTTATCGAGCAACCATACCTCATTAAATCTCCTCATCGACATCACATAATCACCTTTTTTATAAAGATCCCATGCCCACTTTAAAGTTCCCTCAATGGCCAATTCTTTAGTTTTGTAGCCCTTAATGACTTCCAAAACAAATTGGTCATTAGCCTTTTGAGCTGCCGGATTAAGCGGCACCTCACCATATTGCGGTTGCTCGTCTATGGGCCTAAGTTTCAACGCATGCGGATCAAATGTTGGATCGGCTCATCCTCGTGCCTAATCTTAACGACTCCGTATAGTCAGCAATAGCCTTATCATCCATCCTTTTATTCTGGTAACAATATCCCCTGCTCCAATACGCCTCTTCATGTTGAGGATTTAGCTCAATCACCTTAGAATAATCATCGATTGCTTGATCAAACCGCCCTATGGCCGAAAAAGTTGCTCCGCGAAAAAAATAGGCTTCCTGTTCTTTGGGATTCGACTGAATGGCTTTAGTAAACGAATCAATAGCTTTATCTGCTTGCTGTGCGCGAAAATAATCTTTCCCTTGCTGAAGATCGCTCTTTCCCCATCCAGCAAGAATCAATAAGCCGGCAAAAACAACAAACAATTTCATTATTCTCATATAAATTTCTCCCTTCAGGGTTCGCGTCCACGACAACCTAACCCTAAAACGCTAACGGTTGTCGTCGGACGGTTCACTTTAAAAACTGGCGGTGTGTCTACCGCTTTGTTCGAACAACTTTTTGTCATTCCCGCGAAAGCGGGAATCCATAACACCGTCATTGCGAGGAGCGAAGCGACGAAGCAATCTCAAAGGTGATCAACCCTTGGCTCGGCCCGGCCGCAGGC
>JAPLMG010000244.1 GCA_026387165.1 Candidatus Omnitrophota bacterium | reverse complement strand
GTAGACGGCCATGTCAATTTTGATTTTAAGATAGTAGACGCCCCTAGTGACGGTGAATTACAGGAGATGTATAAACTTTATCTCGATATAGTAGCGAAACATGATATGGGCTTTGAGCTGCTGCCGATCGAATTCTTCAGGAATATACCTATAAATATGCCGGGCCAAACGAAATATTTCTTATGGAGGATCGATGGAAAATTAGTCATATTCCTCTTCGGCCTGGCGTCAAAGGATATCTTCATAGATTATTATGTCGGCTTCGACTATTCCGTTACGCACAAATATCATCTCTACTTCGTAAAATTCCGCGAGACTTTGAACTGGTGCATAAAAAACAGGATCAAACAATACGAGATGGGCATCACGGGCTACGAGCCCAAGAGAAGGCTCGGATTCGATTTCGTGCCGCTCTACATATATGTGAAGCTCCGCAATAGAGCGCTGCGCGGCGCGTTCAATTTTATATGTCAATTTCTGAAGTTTGAGAATTTTGATCCGGCCCTGAAGAAAGGTAAGTTGCAGAGATCGATATGAGGAAAAGCCATCTGACATTGAAGATATTTCTCTTGATAATACTGAATGATCTCATAGATACGACAGCTCAGCTATTGATGAAGAAGGGCCTGGTCCGGACCGGCATCGACTCCGTAAATTTAGGCAATATAACGGAGTTTGCGGCAAGGAGCGCCTCTTCGCCATTTCTGTGGCTCGGGATATTTGTATTTGCACTTAACTTTTTTGTCTGGATAGTTATCCTGTACAAGGTCCCCTTAAGCATAGCGATGCCCGTCGGAAGCTTCTGTTATATATTCATCCCCGTATGCGCGATGCTATTTTTGCACGAAGAAATAAGCCTGGTTCGATGGGCCGGGATCATATGTATCGTTCTCGGCATCCATTTTGTGGCGCAAAGCAGGAAACCTGCCCAAGCGGAGCTGCAAGCCGATGGTTAAGATAATACTTCTTGTGCTGTTGTCCGAGGCTATCACTGTGATCGGCCAGATTCTCTTCAAAAAGAGCACAAATAATATCGGGACATACAACCTGAAAGTAGGGAGCGATCGTATCCGTTTTTTATCGGAGATATTTACGAGGCCTCAATTATGGCTGGGCGTACTGGCCATGGCCATAGGCCTTACCGTATGGCTGTTGGCCATCGCTCAGGGTGACTTAAGCTTAGTCTTTCCCATAGGCAGTTTGCAGTATATACTGATCCTCTTTTTGGCGCACAAATTCTTAGGCGAAAAGATAGACAGGATGAAATTGATCGGCACGCTCCTCGTAATGGCGGGAATAGTCCTTATGTCGATAAGCTAAATCAAAGGAAAGAAGATGTTTTTTAAATCCATACGTTTTAAAGTTCTGGTCTGGTATATGCTCCTCCTGGCGGTGACGCTATTCTCTTTTTCAATAGTTCTTTACGGGAGCTTCAGCAAAGTGCTCGTAAATAATCTCGACGACCTTTTAAGTTCCAGGGCCGAAGGTGTAACCGATTCAGTGCACACATATTGGCACGACAAGGGTAATACGTCGGATATGGCGCCGTTCTTGAATATCGCGCGTGACTGGGTGGAGGAGAAGAGAAACGATCCGGAGCTGATGAAGGTCTTTGTGCAGATATTGAGCGTTAAGGCCCAGCGGCTGGTATCTACCAAGAGTATGCCGTTCATAGCCCCTGTTCCAAAATCGGACCTTGAGGATGTGCTGGCGGGAGATGACAGCTTTAATTCGTTGGGCGGCGTATTCGTCGACGGAAGAAAGGCGAAGTTCAGGGTCTATACAAGGCCCGTCATAGAAGACGGCAAGGTGGTCTATATAGTTCAGGCGGCCGGCCCCATAGAACTTATTTCGATCGCTTCGGGCAGCCTCATGGTCATACTGTTTATCCTTCTGCCGCTCACCATAATATTGGCCGGGATACCGGGAGTCATGCTCGCCGGCCTCACGCTTAAACCCATCGCCAGCATGATAGATACGCTAAAACATATCACCGCCGAAAATCTTAAGCTCAAGATACACATACCGGATACGAAAGACGAAGTAAGACGCCTGGCCGACACATTTAACGACATGATAGAGCGCCTCGACAGGTCATTCTCTTCCCAGCAGAACTTCATAAAGGACATATCTTATGAGCTTAAGGCGCCGCTATTTGTTTTAAGGGGAGAGCTCGCGGCGGTATTAGATAAACCCTCCTCGAAAGAGGAGTATGAGGCGGTTCACCGCAAGGGCCTTGAAGAGTTCGATCGATTTTCAGAGATAATAGATAACCTTATTGTCCTGGCAAGGTTTGATAACAGCCAGATGCCGATCGAGATAAAGAAGGTAAACCTTACGCAGGTCATCGAAGAGGTGCTTCGGTGCGCAAAGGCCGCCGCCGCGAAAAAAGATATCGTCCTTTCGTCGTTTTTACAGGACGTCATAATATTGGATGGCGACGAGGAGAGGCTCAAAAGGCTATTTACAAACTTGGTCGACAACGCGGTAAAATATACGCGCAGGAACGGAAAGGTCGTCGTCGCCGCTCACAGAGGAAAAGATTTTGCTAACATCACAGTGAGCGATACCGGTATCGGCATACCCGAGGATGAGCTCTTATATATATTCGACAGATTCTACCAGGTAAACAAATCGAGGAGCGGCAAGCACGGGTTCGGCCTCGGATTGAGCGTCGCCAGATCTATCGCCGAATCGCATAAAGGAAAAATAACCGTAGAGAGCCAGCCGGGCAAGGGGTCGACATTCACGGTAGCTCT
>JAPLMG010000282.1 GCA_026387165.1 Candidatus Omnitrophota bacterium | reverse complement strand
GCGGGATATATCGATTACATGCTGACCAAGCAAGGCAGAGGGCCGTTCGTGGCCGTTGACGCCATCATAGATATCGACGGCGGCATAGTGGTAATAGAGCGCTCCAACCCGCCGTTCGGATGGGCGCTGCCGGGCGGATTTGTGGATAATTACGAAAGCCTCGAGGATGCGGTCAGAAGAGAGATGAAAGAGGAGACTTGCCTCGAGTTATCAGACCTCAGGCAGTTCCACGCGTATTCCAAGCCGGGCCGCGACCCGCGCTTCCACACGATAGGCATCGTATTCACGGCGAAGGGTAAAGGCACGCCAAAGGCGGGAGACGACGCAGCCAATTTAAAGATCATCAAGCTGACCGATATCGACAAGATCCCCTTCGCCTTCGACCACAAGCAGGTCCTCGAAGACTACATAAAATTTAAAAAAGATTCTAGTCTTCCGTAACCTCTTCCTGCCACCACTCCAGGTCTTTGTTCGCGTCCTGAAATTTTTTGCCGTGTGCTACGGTTTACATCTCGCTCATTTGCAGGAATTCCTTCGGACAGCTGTTTTCGTCCCGCTTTTCGCGGGACGAAGCAAACAGCTGTCCTCAGTCAGTTCCTGCATTCGCTCAATGTAAATCCTTGCACACCAACCATCCATAGACGTTATGCCAAAAAATTTCTAATGGCCGCTCACAAAGCCCTGTAGTGTTGGCAAGCGGACCTTGCAAGGGCTTCTGCTGTAAAACCTAAGCCGATGTTATATGAGCACAATAAAAATGTTAGGTCTTTTGTGAAGGAGAAAAACGGTTAAAAAGAACCGAGGATGTTCGCCTTCGTATTCAACAGTTATTCTATTGGATACTTCGGCGAAATCTCTCCGAAGCACTGAGCCTATCGCTGGTTGAATGCGAAGGAGGATTTGAGGGCCCTTCCATGGGCCCGAGTTCCGCAGGTTCCCGTTTTTATCCTGAACAAAAGACCGACCCAAGCTACTTAAGGCCAGGGGGAACATTTTTCCTGCCACCATATTTGGTGGCTTGTGCTAATATAACGAGGCTTAGGTTTTTAATGGAGTGATACAAGTAGCTGATCAGGAGATGTCGAAGAGCTTGGTCTTCGATGTTTCGCCGCTCACGAGCTTGACGCGGGATTTGGGGAGTTTGAAGTATTCGGCAATGGACTCGCGCACGGCGTAGTTCGCCTTGCCCTCCCGAGGCTTCTCCTTAACCCAAACCGAGAAGTTATTGTCGGATAATCTCTCCACCTTTCCCTCTTTTCTGCCGGCTTTCACCAAAACAGTTATTCTCATACGGATTATTCTACTCTTTTTATTGGCTAAATCAATTACTTTGGATTATAATGAACTCCAGCTATGCTTTATAAAATGAAATCCGCCGAAGCGCTTGGTCTAATGCCCATTGAATGCGAAGGCAGATGAAATCCTTATATGATATATGACCGCTTTCAGAAAGAGGCGATAGACCACATAAATAACGGCCACTCTGTTATAGTCTCCGCTCCCACCGGCGCCGGCAAGACGGCTATCGCCGAACATGTCATCAGTAAATGCCTTGACGAGAAGATAGGCGTGATATATACGGCGCCTTTAAAAGCGCTATCCAATCAAAAGTTCCGGGATTTTCAGGTGAACTTCAAGGATGATATAGGCATCCTCACCGGCGATGTCTCCATTAACGCTAACGCGCCCGTACTGATAATGACCACCGAAATATTCCGCAACAAGATCCTCGATGATCCGGAGAGCCTGGCGCAGTATCAATGGATAATATTTGACGAGATACACTATATTGACAATCCTGAACGCGGCACCGTCTGGGAGGAGTCTCTGATATTTCTGCCCAAACACATGAAGATACTGGGCCTCTCCGCTACGATACCTAATATAAAGCAGTTCGCGTCCTGGATAGAGTCTATCCATAAGAAAGACGTTAAAATAGTCATCGAAGAGACCAGGCCCGTACCGCTGCACTTCTTCTACCAGTGCCATAATCAAGTGGTCGATAAGATAGAGCTTCTCAGGAAGTCGCACGTAAGAAGGCCGAATATGCTGAAGACCCTCATACATTACATAAAACAGAAGAACGGCCTGCCGTGCATATATTTCGTCTTCGGCAGACGCAGAGCCGAAGAGCTTGCTTTTGAACTCTTCAGCGATAATTTTCTCACCAAGGAGGAGGAGATCAAGATAAGAGATATGTACGACTCTCTGTGCGAGCATTATGATCTTCTGCACGAGAAGACGGCAAATTCTATGAGGCAGCTGATAACGAGGGGCATAGCCTATCATCATGCCGGAATGCTCCCCACGCTTAAAGAAGTGGTGGAGAGGCTCTTTACGAGCAGGCTGCTGAAAGTCATCTTCACCACGGAAACATTTGCCCTTGGCATAAACATGCCGAGCCGCTCCGTAGTATTCGATGACCTAAGAAAATTCTACGGCAGCTACATAAGAAATCTGAAGACGCGGGATTTTTACCAGATGGCCGGACGGGCCGGAAGGCGCGGCATAGATACCGAAGGGTTCGTCTACTGCCGCGTGAATCCGAGACGGATCGAGTTCAACGAAGTGCGCCGCATCATTTACGGAAAACCGGAAGAGGTCAATAGCCAGCTCAATACATCATACGCCACCATCCTGAATCTCTATGAAAAGCATAAGGAAGATCTCTACAAAATATATCCTCTCTCTCTGCATTATTACCAGAGCAAGCCTCACCATCAGCGCGAAGCCCTGCGCCTTATGGAATCGAAGCTGAAGTTATTGAAAGAGCTCGGCCATATAGAGAACGGTATTCTCACGCCAAAGGGGAGATTCGCCAAGGCCGTTTACGGTTATGAACTTTTGCTGGGTGAGTTCTTCCAGGAGAATATTTTTGAACAGCTTGATGAGCTTGGCATAGGCATGCTGGCGGCCGGCGTTGTATTTGAGCCAAGGAAGAATCAGAGCGGGGTCGGTGTTCCTAAAGAGGGCGCGCAATTGGAAAAGATGTGCCGAGCCATTCACGAGAATATACGGCGCAAAGAGATAAAATATAAGATCTACCCGTTCTCCAAAGCGCCTCATTTTCATATGGCCAAGGCGATAGATATGTGGATGCGCCAAGAAGAGTTCGCCCAGATCCTGCGTTTCACCGACACGGAC
>JAPLMG010000291.1 GCA_026387165.1 Candidatus Omnitrophota bacterium | reverse complement strand
TATCTCGGCCAGACCGTAGATAATCCCAAGAGGCCATTTGTGGCGATCCTGGGCGGCGCCAAGGTTAAAGACAAGATAAAGGTCATCGATAATCTTTTGAACAAAGTCGACGCTCTGATCGTAGGCGGCGGCATGGCGTATACTTTCCTGAAGGCCAGGGGCCATACCATCGGCGCTTCAAAATTGGATAAAGATGGTTTTGATACCGCGAAACTCGCTCTTGATAAAGCCGCGAAGAATGATATACCGATATTGCTGCCCGTCGATAACGTCATAGGGGATAAATTTGACGCTAATGCCGATACAAAAGTAGTCGGTGAAGATATACCCGATGGCTGGATGGGACTCGATATAGGGCCTCGGACCATAAAGCTATTTGAAGACAAGCTTAAAGACGCCAGGACGATCATCTGGAACGGCCCCTTGGGCGTATTCGAGATGGATAAGTTCGCTAAAGGCACCGAGACAATAGCCAGGTTCCTGGCGAATCTAAAGGGCGCCACCACCATAATAGGCGGCGGGGATACTGCCGCGGCGATGTCTAAATTTAAAGTTGAAGATAAGATGACGCATATTTCCACCGGAGGAGGCGCATCGCTGGAATATTTAGAGGGGCGCGGACTTCCGGGGATAGACGCGTTGAACGATAAGTAGTGAGTTGTCATTGCCGCCCCCGCGAAAGCGGGGGCGGCAATGACAGTTAAGCCAATTTAGAAAGAGACAAAATGAGACGCGTCATAATCGCCGGCAACTGGAAGATGAATAAGAATATAAGTGAATCGATAGACCTCGCCAACTCAATAAAACGTTCGCTTTATGATATTGAGGAAGTGGAGATAGTGATCTGCCCGCCATTCACCTCTTTAAGCGACGTGAACGAAATCACTATGGAGACCAACATAAAGCTCGGCGCGCAGGATTGTTTTTGGGAGAAGGAAGGCGCCTTTACGGGCGAGGTATCCGCCGGCATGCTTAAAAGCGTGGGCTGCGAATACTGCATAATAGGCCATTCCGAAAGAAGGCAGTTCTTCGGCGAGACGAATGAGACTGTTAACAAAAAACTTAAAGTTCTGTTAAAAGAGAATATAAAGCCGATAGTTTGTGTGGGTGAAAAATTAGAAGAGAGAAAGAGCGGCAGGACATTCGACGTTATTAAGGACCACGTGGTAAATTCACTCGCCGGAATTTCCAAAGAAGAGATGGTAAGAACGGTGATAGCGTATGAGCCTGTCTGGGCGATAGGCACGGGCGTCAACGCTACCAAGGAACAAGCCGAGGAAGCGCATAAATATATCAGGACCTTGTTGGGCCAGATGCACGGCGATGATGTCGCGAAGTCGGTAAGGATCCAGTACGGCGGAAGCGTCAAGCCGGAAAATATAAAAGAGCTTATTTTGCAGGAAGATGTAGATGGCGCGCTCGTAGGGGGCGCCAGTTTAAAAGCAGATTCATTTGTTCAATTAGTAAAAAACTGTCTGTAATGCCTACGAAATAGAGAGGTATAAAATGTTATATGGATTTGTTATTACGATACACGTGATCGTTTCGCTTGTTTTGATATCAGTTATATTGCTCCAGGCCGGCCGCGGCGGAGGTTTGAGCGAGTCCTTTGGAGGGTCTTCCACTCAGACGATCCTGGGCACAAAGTCATCCGTCTTTTTAAAACGGGTGACGGCCGTTTCGGCGGTGCTGTACATACTCGTGTGCCTCCTGCTGGGCGTTATGACGAGCCATAGAGGCAGATCGCTTGTCGCTAGAGGCGGCCTTCAGACACCTCTTGCCACAAGCGGGGGGTATCCTAAGCCCATGCCAAATGAATCACCTCTTGCCGACTATTGATAGAAGGATGTGTATAAACACATTGCCGTCCAAATTACGTCATCCTGAGCGAAGCGAAGGATCTAAATGTATAGATTCTTCGTCGGGATTCATTTCATTCATCCCTCCTCAGAATGACAAATATGATTTCGAATCTCAAAATGAGTTTGTCGTCTGATGTT
>JAPLMG010000070.1 GCA_026387165.1 Candidatus Omnitrophota bacterium | reverse complement strand
GGAGTGGTGGGGGTGGTTGCTCCTGTTTACTCTCAGGAAAAAGCTGAGCAATCTGCGGTTACCTCTGTTTCAGGAGAAGTGGTCTCCGTGGATCTGGTGAAGTCTGCCGTGGTCATTAAGCAACTTAAAGATCCGGTTGCCATGACTTACGAAAATGTTACTGTACCAGTTTCATCCGAGACAAAGGTTCTCAAAGGCGATGCCGCTTTGAAGCTTTCCGATCTTAAAATCGGGGACAAGGTCAATGTGAAATCTACAATTGATGCGTCTGGCGCATCAAAAGTAATAAGCGTCGCAGTTGAAACTAAAGAAACGGTACCGGTTAAATAGACCAATAAAAATAGCGGCGGCTAATTTGACGAAACAGCCGCCGCTATTTTTAAAGGATTCTTATTATACGTGCAGTGGTGTCGGAAACGTTTTACCGGTTACTTTGCATATTCCGGGATGCCCGCCAAGCCCGCTGGTAATCATGGGAACTCCGTTAGCATTTTTAAAAAAAGAAAAAGTCAGATGAACAGATTTATCATTACAGCGTTACTATTAGTGTGCAGTAATATATTCATGACATTTGCCTGGTACGGCCACCTGAAAAATTTAAATCATAAGCCGTGGATCATCGCGGCGCTCGTAAGCTGGGGCATCGCGCTATTTGAATATCTTGTACAAGTACCTGCGAACAGAATCGGTCATCAGGTCATGAACCTCGGGCAACTCAAGATTCTTCAAGAGGTCATAACGTTATCTGTCTTCGTGCCGTTTGCACTTTTTTACATGAAGGAGGATCTGAAACAGGATTATCTGTGGGCGGCGCTGTTTATCCTGGTCGCGGCTTTCTTCATGTTCCGTGGATTATTAGCAAAAGGGTAAAGGCAGCTCAAAATGGCGATAAATTATCAATGTTCGGACATTTACGATGGACCTTTGTATCGTATTATTTAACAGAGAGTTACGTAAATTGTTCATCAGAATTACCCAAAGTATTACAGTCCGGCAAGCAGGATGCGGCATATTAGCGGCCGGATGCGGGTCGCATACCGCAATGATCTCGCCGGATCGCCGGACCTATCTCTGTTTGAACTGCAGAGCTTTTTCTATCCTTGCAACGAGGTTATTCTTTTCTATCGGTTTTGAAAGATAGTCCACCACCCCCAGCTTGTAAGCCTTCAGCTTGTCCTGATCTCTTGTCAGCGCCGAGAGTATGATGATGGGGGTATTCTTTCCTATCGGATCGGCATTTAGAATCTCGCACGCTCTCAGGCCATCGATCTCGGGCATTAATATATCGAGCAATATAAGATCGGGCCGGAAGAGATGCAATTTCTCTATCATACCCCCAACATCCGGAAGAGTCATAACTTCATAGTTGCCCATCTTTTCCAGATTTAATTTGGTTATCTCCAAAAAATCCGCTTCATCGTCTATTACCAATATCCTTTTTTTATTCGATATGGTATTATCGGGATCGTTCCCTGCCATTCTGCCCTCCCAGAGTTTGTAAGACTATAGTAACTTTGGTTCCATGACCTTCTTTGCTCTCGATGCCTATAAGTCCCCCGTGCTGTTCAACAATATTCCGTGAGACCGATAACCCCAGCCCCGTTCCTTCCCTGGGCCCTTTTGTAGTGAAGAATGGATCGAATATTCTGCCAAGGCTTTCTTTCGAAATGCCTACACCCGTGTCCTCAATGTCAGTCAAGGCCACCGTCTCTCCCGGATTGAAAAGATCGCTTGCATTCCCCCGGCCGGTGCGGAGGCCCATCGTCTCAAATTTCTTCAGGTAAGTGCGTATAGTTAAAATGCCGCCGTCCGGCATGGCTTGCGCCGCGTTTAAAAAAATATTTACAAATACCTGCTCCATCTTTACGCTATCGGCCAAGATCTTTGGCAGGTCATTCGCGTACTCTTTTACAAATTTTATCTTCTTCGATTCGGTCCTGTGATTTATCAGAAGAAGCGAATTATCCAATAGGGAATTAAGGTCGAGCGGCTTTATGTCAATTTTAGACGTTCTCGAGAAATCCACGAGGGCCGTAATAATATCGTCAGCCCTATTGATGTGCTTCTTCATCATAGACATCAGGCGGAGAAATTCTTCATCCGTGGGCTTATTCTCTTCCAGGTAGTTGACATCCTGGAGTATTATCCCGAGGGGATTCTTCACTTCATGGGCGATCCCGCTCGCCAATTGCCCGATAGCCTTAAATTTCTCCGCTTGAATGAGCAGCTCCTGCGCCTCTCCAAGCTGCGCGTTGGCTGATTCTATCTGTTTGGTGTAATTCAGTATTCTGCTTAACAAATTCTGGACGATCGAATACCCCACCCAATATCCCAAAGCGGAGAGAAGGAATGCCGTGGCCACGGCTAATCCTACGTCGCCGATTATGATACTGATAGAGAATAGTTTGGTTGTGAGCAGATACATAAAGACAAGGAATGGTATGATGGTCATTAAAGAAAAAGCTATGTTCAATTTGCGGAACGGATCTTCTTTAATATCCTTCGCGGAAGAATCTATTTTATTCCCGGCAGGCTTTATTTTATCTTTTGTCATGATCTGATCCCCGAACGCAAGATGAAGCATATAATACCACGCCACGGCGCCGTCCGCAAGCTCATATCTGATATGAACCCATTAAACACAGGATGTTGCCGGTTTATTGAGATTTTGCCCGGGAGCCCGGGAGAGATAAAATGTTGCTAAATTATGAAGTTCCGTATATAATTAGCAAAATGAGCTAAACAGAGGAGGGTGTATGAAGATAGCGGAGATCAGAGCCGAAGGTATGGACACGAAGGAATTCATGGATGATAAGGTGAGAGAGATATCGAATACAGTCGGAAGCGCTCTTGCGATAAACGCGCTTTCAGGAGGAGTTGATTCTTCGGCCGTGACTATGCTCGGCCACAAGGCGCTCGGAGGCCGTTTAAAGACATATTTCATAGAGAACGGGCTAATGAGGAAGGGCGAACCGGAAAAAATTGTTTCCGTATTCAAAAAGTTGGGCGTCGCCGTAGAGATCGTTGACGCGAAAGATAAATTCTTCAGGGCCCTTAAAGGCATAACGGATCCGGAAGAGAAGAGAGAAGCCATAACGCAAACCTTTTATAAAGACGTATTCGGAAGGCTTGTTAAGGATAGCGGCGCGAAATATCTACTCCAGGGCACGATATTGACCGATGTTGATGAAACTGTTGCCGGCATCAAGAGACAGCATAATGTTTTTGAACAGCTCGGGATAGATACGCAAGCCGTGTTTGGCTATAAGATAATAGAGCCGCTGGTCCAGATAAGGAAGGACGGCGTAAGAAAAGTTGCCGAAGCTCTCGGCCTGCCCGAATCAATTTATAACAGGATGCCTTTCCCGGGGCCGGCTTTGTCAGCAAGGGTCATAGGCGAGGTTACACCGGATAAGATCGCGTTGGTCAGGGAAGCGACGGCAATTACGGAAGAGGAGCTTTCGGGCATAAAAGCGTTCCAGTATATGGCGATCCTTCACAACGACCGTGTCACAGGGATGCGGGACGGCAAAAGGGACTATGGGCTCCAGATAGAGATACGCTGCTGGGATTCTTTTGACGCCAGGAACGCCAAGCCGACGAGGGTTCCCTACGAAAAGCTTGAGAAACTGGCGAACAGGATGGTTTCGGAAGTCCCGGGCGTTGTCAGCGTCACCTATAACATCACAACAAAGCCGCCTTCAACCATGGAAGCGATATAAGAGCAGGAAGAGAGAGGCAGAGAAAGGGTCTGACCCAACGCGCATATTGTCCGCCTTCGTATTCAACGCTCAGTAGACCGATTACTTCGGCGGATAATCCGCCGAAGCATTCGGGTTAATCTCTATTAAATGCGAAGGCGGATTGCTGCGTGAATTTATTCCTACGAAGCCCTGACGGCAATCTATTATCGAAGGGCGAAGTAGAATGGGCCCGACCCTCTTTTATGATTCCTCGATGAAGTTTTGCCTGGAGGAATCACCGTAAAAACATAAATCTTGCTTATTATGGATTTGATAGGTATAATACGAAGTTATGAGGCCGAAATTTGTATTTATAGCCTTGGTCTGTATATTAGTATTTTTCCTGTGTCTCTGCATGAGAAACATCAATGCGGAAACCCTGGATAATGAAAAAGACTTTATATTAGAGGCATTCGACTTGCCGGCTCAAGTCAGTTTTGACCATTACGGCTCTCTCTTTACCTGCTGTATTGCAGCTT
>JAPLMG010000013.1 GCA_026387165.1 Candidatus Omnitrophota bacterium | reverse complement strand
GCCTGTTTCGTTGTAGCCCGGTATCCAGTCTGTCTCGAGGCCTATGATGAGCTTCTGATTCTCATACTTTGCTTTTCTTGCGAGGTTGATGACAGAGGCTACTATGCCGTCCGCCTCTAATTGATCTATCCTCTTCTTCAGATGGTCGACTGTCTGACGGACGTCAGCTGAGACATCGTCCCTGCCGAGAGATTCTACTGTAGAGATGACCCGCCCTATCCTGTCCTTCAACGCCGCCGTTGCCTGCTTCTTCTCAAGCTCGACCGCGCCGACATTCGCCCTGAAAACTTCGTTGTGGAACATCGCCGCTATCACCCCGTTTACCTTGTCAACGATCTTGGTGCGCTCGTTATTGACCTGAGATTCGAGAAGCCCGAATAACGCGGCCGGCTCCTGCTCTGTTTCAGGCGTATTCGCATCCCCCGCCGGATACTTCTTCTCGCCGTCCTTCATGGCGGAGGCGGTATTCGCGGCCTTGGCCGGTGCGCCCTGCCGTTTTAGATTAGCGTTCTGGGCGGCGCCGATGGCATTGGCATAATCTGAGTAATTTACCTTTTTCTTATCTTTGGGAACCTTGATCTCCACCTTTTCCTGCATTCCCTCAACCATCTTTTCGATCGTACCGCTCGTTTCTATATTAGCGGGATCCACGACCGGAAAATTAGCGCGTATCTTCTCCCGCACCTTTGCCAGGATCACCGCTCCGGACTCGCTATTCATTACTCCTCCGGAAAGGATCACGTGATCCATCCTATAGTGGGGATGCAGCTTGGCGATAGTCACAGCTATATAGTCCGCCACCTTATCCATGACCGCCTCTCCGTTCGTATTATATAATTCAACTAATTTTCCGACCCGGGATGCCTTATGCTTAACCTCGACGTTCTTCAATAGCTCCTGAAATTCCCTGTATCCTTCGGCGACACGTATGACGCCGCTTTGCGAAGCGTACTGCTGGGCAACACCACTCACCCCTGTTCCGGTATGCGCAGCGGAATCGTCCGCCATATCCGTGATCGTCTTTGAGCCCTCCCCTAATTCGCTTTCAAGCATTCCATGCTCGTTTACATAACCCACCGCGAGGCCCGTACCGAACCCAAGACAGAGAGTATCCTTCCTCTCCGCGTAAGTAGCCAGGCCGAACGCAAGCGCGTCTCCGTCGTTAACCATACGCACATAAAAACCTGTCCGTTTCGAGAGAAGCTCTCCCAAATGTCTTATCTTTTTCAGGTAAGGCTGCTCCTCCGGGTTATCCGCAAGTTTCTTGATTATCTTGGACGTCGCGACGATCTCGCCTTTATCGTTGACCGCACCTGCCCATGAAATGCCTATCGCGTATATTACCTCATTCTCTTTTTTGCATTGGCGGCCTTCCATAATTTTAGACTTTGCGATAACTTCACGGATGATCCCCGCAAAGACATTAACATACTCATCTGTATTCGCTAAATCTTCCGCTTCTTTTTTACCGGGAAGCAAAAATACATCATGGTATACTATCTGGCCATTCTCTATTACTGCGGCTTTGACTTTACTTGAGCCGCCCAGGTCGAGGCCGATGACTATATTTTTCTTGTAGGGCCGCACATCATTATCCGGCCTGTGGACAAAGCTGATAATATCGGCGCCCGGCGCAATCTGATAATACTGCCTCACATAATCAAACGCCTTCTGGTAATCACTGCGAAGCATCTTTTGAATAGCGGCTTCCAATTTACGGTCTGAGATCGTTATCTCAACACCAAAAGACCCTTCATTGACAACATGATCATTTATGTACATGAGTATAACGCGGGCTATGATCAGGTATTCACGGCCTGTGAGACGCGCGGGAATGTTCAGGCTCATGTTTTTTCTGCCGCGGACGACGTGTTTGAATTCTATATCCACAGTCTGCACTTTTTTCTCTTTCTCTCCTTTACGTCCCGCTAACCGCGCGCTCATGGATCCGAAGACCCTCGTCCATTCCGTGGCGGACCAGAAGGCCTTCGACGGCTGCGGCGGGCCGATCTTAAGCTGTGGGGCTATGAAAACATCCTGCTTGAGAAGATTGGCTAATATATTGGAATACGCGAACAGGCTCATGGCGTTGCGCCAGATAGGTATGCTCTGATTAAGCCATTTCTTATCACAGCTCGTGCCTTTGCGGATATGATATGCCGCTATCTTTCCGGCCATCTCTTCCGGTGAAGAGCCCTGTGAGTCTACTAAAACATCCCTGAATTTGCGTATATCCATGCCCGGGCGATCGTTTAAAAACGCTATAGTCTGGTGGCGTTTTCGTTCCTCAAAGCTATTGAACCTCGCCAGATATACCAGGGTCAGCGCTATATCTTCTGCCGCGGGCGGCAAGCGGTTCTTTAAGGACCCGATACACATCCTGAGAAGCTTGTTTTCCAGTTCCATGTAAAGAAGCCATTTGGCATCCAGCGACTTTAATAGCTCCTCATCCAACAGAATAGTAAAATCCTTGGGCTCCTTGCCCAAAATGACTTCGGAGAGTGTTGAGAGGCCGGATACCACCTTGATATCTATCATGTTCGGAAATACAGAGTGGCTCGGGAACGCTATGCCGGCGCATATCTGATTAAGACAGGCGTCGATCTGCCAATTCCATTCTGTTAATTGCGCTTCGGTCACCTTCGACGAAATACGGAACGCGCCGAGCGGCGGTAAATTCACGCTCTTATCTATGGTATAGATAAAATGCGCCTTTTCCACTATCCTGCCTTTTTTCGATACGGCTTTCGTTATCGGGCTCGCGGCAAGGTTATCGGGCACCTCCTCTTGCGTATTTGCGGCAGCTTCAGCTTTTGCCTCCGGGGAGGACTTTGCGGCGGGGGCGCTTTCTTTTTTCTTCTTCCCCGCCGGATACTTCTTCTCGCCGTCCTTCGATCCTTCGACATTGCTCAGGATCGAACCCTGAGCTTTTGTCGAAGGGTTCGATGAACTCAGGACAGGCCCTGAGCCTGTCGAAAGGCCGGAGGCCGGCTTTATCTTTCCGCTGGCCTGATCATATCCGGAGGCGGCAGGCTTTTCCGGTTTTGACAATCCGATATCCGCAAAACCGCTGAATTCAACCGGCTCCTTGCCGACTTTAAAAGGAATATAGCCTTTCAATAGACCGTCGCCGTGTATCACCGCCCTTGCGGCGGCGTCATTCAGCTCGGTGACGCCTTCACTCTCGAGGAAATCTTTCAGATGCTTTAACCCTACCGAAGAGATCGCTATAAGATTGGCTCCGGGCCCGCCGGCGCCCAGGGGCATTATGGCTATGCCTTGAGTTCTCGCTTTCTTCACGAGGCCTGCGATAGGCTCTAAAGTATATAGGCTCGTGGTTCTCAGGAAATTCTCGCCTTTCTTCTTTAACGTCTCCCGTATTGTCTCGTAATCATTATATCTGGGGTTTGTACTGTTAAACACATCGTCCGCGTACCGCTTCGCGTACTCAGGGACGTTTATTTTGGCGCGCGCGTCGAGCATCAGATTCATCCACCTGAGGCATAGTTTGTCCCTCGTATCGACGTATTTATTTATAACCTCCACTGCTGTCTTAAAGTCCTTATCCCTTAACGCCTGCGTATACCTGGCGGCGAGGGCGAGCTTGCTGCGGTGCAGCGGCGCTCCTATAGCGTCGTTATCTCTCAGAAGGTCCGTCCACATCCAGTTGATCAGCGTGGCTGTTCTGCCGACGAGCGCCTTGCCGTCTTTATACTCTTTTCCGGCCTGGACGAGCGCCATATGTTCTTCTATCGCGGTAAGATCGCTTTTTTCTAACAGCGGCGTTGAAAATGCCGCATATGGATAGGTGAGTTTGCCTGCGGCATCCTTCACGCCCGAGAGCCACACGTTCCTATAAGCGCCTCCGAGCATAGAAGATAAATGGCCCTGGCCTCCTGTCAGTCCGTTGAACTCATCGTTCTCGAGCTTCACCGCCAGGCTGAATATATCGGCCAATGACAGGTCGGCGCCGCTGAGCATGCTTGCCGCGGATATCAGCGCGACGTTGAACATATTTGACGACTCCATGCCTCCGGCAAGCGCCATCGGCGGCACCTCTTCGCAGATTATCCTCACGCCTCTGAGGCCGAATATATTCCTGAAGATAAATGCCGGAGCGTCCTTCTGTCCTTTGGGCGTTTTGCCATCTTTATTTAACACTATCGGGCCGTAAACTTTATATGGATCCTGCGCGGTGATATCGTAATCAGGCGCGATATACTCTATCACGTCCGGATCGGCAGCGGCCTCGAAACGTATCTTCACGCTGAATGCGCTCGCTATCGTCGGGGTAGACGGAAGTATTTGCGGATCCGTCACGCCGGCTTCGGTGAGCTTCTTCTGGAATTCCGGCAGATCAAGCGAAGAGCCCGCTCCGTCCACTCCCCTTAAATGGCCGCTTATAGATAATTCTATCTTCCTATCTCTGGCCATAAATAAGAGCTTCCTCGCTTCTTCGGAGGCCCTCTTAGTCTTTATCAGAGAGATGTCGAGCGGCTCGCCATGCTTAAAGTCGTGCTTGGGCAGGAAGAGCAGGCCTTCCGCTTTATCCTCGGCCGCGGGATACTTCTTCTCGCCGTCTTTAGGGTCTGCCGGCAGGACTTTGATGACGTAGATGTCCGAGTCTCTATTCAGAGCCGGCCAGTCAAGGCCTTTTAGGGTTTGAGCCTGAGGCGTATCTTTCAACGCTATCTGGATGATGTATCTTTTATTGCTCCTGACATACGGTATCAATACGACGCCTTCTTTAATGTCTACTTTGGATAAGTTTATGCCCTTTGCCAATACTATCTTCAGCTCGTCTAAAAGGGTGGATTCCAGGTATTTGAGGGGCATTTTCTGATAAAGCAGTTCCTTCGCGATGCTGCGCACCGTAGTCAACAGC
>JAPLMG010000147.1 GCA_026387165.1 Candidatus Omnitrophota bacterium | reverse complement strand
AGTGACTTTTGACCCTCATCCGTTAAAAGTGCTTGGCGCCGACCACCTTGTGCCGAGCCTCATGTCATTGAAGCACAGGGTGAATGCTATAAAAGGCCTGGGCGTCGATAAGGTCATAGTCATGAAGTTTGATAAAAGATTATCCGAGATGGAGCCGGGTGGCTTTATAAAGAATGTAATCCAAAAAGAACTGAATGCCCAGGAGATATTCGTAGGCGAGGACTTTTGTTTCGGCAAGGCCGCCGGGGCGGATATAAAGGCGCTGAAGCGTATCGGAGGAACGGCCGGATTAAAAGTCTATTCCGTAAAAGCGGTCAAAAGAGACGGACAGGTAATCAGTTCAAGCGAGATAAGAAGATTAGTCGTAGCCGGAGGAATAAAAGAGGCTTCCGAGCTTTTGGGGCGGCCATTTTCGATACTCGGTACGGTTGTATCCGGAGCTAAATTGGCGCGCGTCCTTGGTTACCCTACCGCGAACATAAATCCGCACCACGAGGCGATGCCTCCCAGCGGAGTATACGCTGTAAAAGTGAAACTCGGTAAAAAGCTCTTCAAAGGGGTAATGAATATAGGAGTAAGGCCCACATTCTACGATCATGGCATGGAGCCTGAGCCTTCCATAGAGGTGCATATATTCGGCTTTCATGGAAGCATTTACGGCAAAGATCTGGAGATAGTCTTTGTGAAGAGAATGAGGGCCGAAAAAAAATTTAACACAATAGATAGCTTGATTGAGCAGGTGAGGACAGATGAAAAGTCCGCTAAGAGGTTACTATCGTTAAAGGATCCAGATAGATCAGGCTAACCGATCCTAACCGTCATTCCCGCGTAAGCGGGAATCTAAACGAGGATAGTGTATGGATACCCGCTTGCGCGGGTATGACAATGAATGCTCTGGTTAGAAAAGGCTTTACAAATCATAGCCGCTGTGATATGATTCTCGAAGTTAGAAAGATCCTTCAGCCGCTTCTATTTGTTGCGGCTTCAGGATCAAAATTTGCAGAGCAAATTTTGAAAGGTATAAGATGACTTTAACAAAAGAAAAGAAGACAGAGCTGATAGGCGGATATAAGGTGCATGAAAAAGACACCGGTTCGCCCGCTGTCCAGATAGCGCTTCTAACCGAACGGATAAATTCGCTTTCGGGCCATTTCAAGGCGCACAAGAAAGATCACCATTCAAGGCAGGGGTTACTGCGCATGGTCAGTGTCCGTAGAAGGCTTCTGGAGTATTTGAAGAAGAAGAGCCCGGATGAATATCAGGGCATCATAAAGAAATTAGACTTAAGAAAATAGTCTTTTTGCTTTCTTATTATCAGCGGCACCCCTTACAGATAAACCCCATAACCATAAAGGATATACGATGCAAAAATTCGAAAGAAGTTTAGGCCGGGAGAAGATAATTATTGAAACAGGTAGAATGGCCAAGCAGGCGGACGGGGCCTGCACCGTTCAGCTCGGCGGCACAATGGTGCTTGTCACCGCCGTATGCTCAAAACGTTTAAGGCCCGAACTGGATTTCTTCCCCATGACATGTGAATATCAGGAGAAGACTTATGCCGCGGGGAAGATACCCGGCGGATTTTTTAAGCGCGAAGGCCGCCCTTCAGAGAAAGAGATATTGACGGCCCGTATGATAGACAGGCCCATCAGGCCGCTATTCGGCAAGGGTTTCATGAATGAGCTGCAATTGGTGGCTATAGTCATTTCAAGCGACAGCGAGAACGACTCCGACATACTTGCTATGATAGGCGCATCCACAGCTCTTACGATATCGTATATTCCGTTCGACGGACCGATAGCCGCGGTAAGGGTGGGTAGGTACGACGGAAAGTTTGTGCTGAATCCCACATTTAAAGAATTAGATTCCAGCGACCTCGATCTGGTGGTAGCCGGTAACAGGTCCAGCGTTCTAATGGTAGAGTCAGGAAGTAAGGAACTACCGGAGGATACGCTTTTGGACGCCATAAAGTTCGGCCATAAAGAGATGCAGGTCCTTATAGATCTGCAGGAGGAGATGGCAAAGGCCTGCGGCAAAGAGAAGAGAGAGATCGCTCTGCGCAAAATAGACGCGAATCTGTTAAAGAGCGTCAGAAGCACCTCGGCCGCTAAGCTGGACGAGATAAACAGGTTAAGCACCAAAGAGCAGCGCGAGGAAGCGATGGATCTGCTATTGAAGGAGCTTGTAGAGAAGCTTGCCACGGAGGATTCTGAAGTTTCCGAAAAGGATGTTAAGTACGCGCTTGAGGAGACCGAAAAAGAAGAAGTCAGGAAGTTTATCGTCCAGAAGAGGAAGCGCGTTGACGGTAGACTTTTTGATGAGATCAGAAAGATAACGTGTGAAGTAGGGCTGCTGCCCAGGACGCACGGATCAGGTTTATTCACAAGAGGCCAGACGCAGAGCTTGTCGGTCACTACTCTGGGCACGAGCGCGGATGAGCAGACGATAGACGCTCTCGAGGGTGAGACGCAGAAGAGCTTTATGCTGCATTATAATTTCCCGCCATTCTCGGTCGGAGAGGTGAAGCCGATGAGAGGGCCCGGAAGGCGCGAGATCGGACACGGCGCTTTAGCGGAAAGGGCGTTAAAGCCCGTTATGCCGAGTAAAGATAATTTCCCTTATACCGTCAGGGTAGTTTCGGACATACTGGAGTCCAATGGCTCGTCAAGCATGGCGACCGTATGTGCCAGCACTCTCTCGCTTATGGATGCGGGCGTGCCGATCTCCGATCCCGTCAGCGGTATAGCGATGGGCCTTATCAAGGAAGATAAAGAAGTGATAATATTGACGGACATCGGCGGAGTGGAGGACCATTACGGAGACATGGACTTCAAGGCGGCCGGGACGAAGAACGGAGTCACCGCCCTGCAGATGGATCTGAAGATCCAGGGGATAAGCTACGAAGTGCTGAAAGAGGCTCTTGAATCCGCGAAGAAGGCGCGCCTCATCATCTTAGATAAGATGATGCAGGTCATAGGCCAGCCTAAGAATGATGTTTCGGCATTCGCGCCTAAGATAGTGGTCTTGAAGATTAATGTGGAGAAGATTGGAGCGGTCATAGGGCCCGGCGGCAAGATAATAAAGAAGATAATACAGGATACGGGCGCGACGGTAGACATAGACGATGACGGCACGGTACAAGTCGCGGGCACCGACCCTAAGTCGATAGAGATGGCAGTGGCGATAATCAGGAGCATAACCGAAGAGCCCGAGGTTGGCAGGATATATAGATGCAAAGTCAAAAGGATCATGAACTTCGGAGCTTTCGTAGAGATACTTCCGGGGAAAGAGGGCCTTGTGCACGTTTCGGAACTTTCCAATAAATTTGTCAAGAATGTGGAAGAGGTAGTTAAACTGGGCGATGAGTTCGATGTGAAGCTTACGGAGATAGATGATCAGGGCAGGCTTAACCTCTCGAAGAAACAGGCGGATCCGGACTACAAGCCCGGAGCTGAAAAAGAGAAGAGCCAGGACAATTCGCGCCGCAGAAGATAGAAATTAATGAGATGTCCCTCAGTTGCTCCGGTTTGTCGCAGTTTC
>JAPLMG010000045.1 GCA_026387165.1 Candidatus Omnitrophota bacterium | reverse complement strand
GCGGAGCTATATCATCGAGGAGCTGGTCAAGGATTCGATCGGCTATCTTAAGGTTGTCTATCCGAAACCTGTATCGTTTACCATGCAGAGGGCCGAGGTGGTTCCGTTTTACCTTATACGCCGTCGGAAAAAGAGAGGTCCGGTGAGGCCGGGCCCGCCTCAAGCGTTATCTTTGAATCGAGGTCCGGAGATATCCTGGAATACCTGATATACCTGCTGCTCGGTAACAGGCTTTACGAGATATTCTCACTCAGCCTTCTTTCGGAATTCGCGGCAAGATTTATGCATCTTGAGGAGAGTTCGCAGAAATTGAAGGAGATGGATGTGAAATTGCGCCTCGAATATTTCCGCATCCGCCATGAACTGATAGACCGTAATATGAGAGAATTATTCAGCGCCCGGTTATTATTCGGCAGTCATAACAATTAAGGGGTGTGGTTGTCATGAGCGACGTCAAAGTTACAGGACGCGTCATTTCCGTGCAGGGGCCGGTGGTGGATGTTAAATTTCTTAAACCCGAAGACGTGCCCAACATATTTAACATGATAACCACCAGCGCCGTGGGCGGAGAAAAGATCTTTCTCGAGGTCGCTGAGCACCTCCAGGGAAATATCGCCCGCTGTATTTCGGTAAATTCTACAATAAATCTGCGGCGTAATGAGAAGGCGGATGTTACCGGGGCATCCATAAGCGTTCCCGTGGGAGACGCTCTGTACGGCCGTATTATCAATATGCTTGGAGAGCCGATAGACATGAAAGGCGGATTCGACTCATGTGAAAAAGTCCCGATCAGAAAAAAAGAGACGGGCAGCCTTGTTAAGATAGAGCAGGCCGGCCGTAAAAGTTTTGAGCTGATGGAGACCGGGATCAAGATAATAGATGTGCTCTACCCTGTGGTGAATGGTTCGAAGACCGGTATCCTCGGCGGAGCGGCGCTGGGCAAGAGCATATTGACGCTCGAGATAATACAGCATATAGTCAACAGGTATCAGGGCAGCTGCGTCTTTACCGGGGTCGGAGAGCGTATCCGTGAAGGAAACGAGCTCTATTATGAGCTCATAAAGCACGGCGTCTTTTCGAAGACGATGCTCGTCTTTGGCCAGATGAATGAACCTCCAGGCGCGCGTTTCGGAGTCGCTATGACAGGTATAACGCTGGCGGAATCGATCCAGCGCAAAAATCAGGACGTGCTCCTTTTTGTAGATAACATATTCCGGTTCGTCCAGGCGGGCGCCGAGATATCGACCCTGCTGGGGCGGGTGCCTTCGGAGACGGGATACCAGCCGACATTGATATCCGAGGTGAGTGAATTTCACGAGCGTATCAGGACGACCGCGGGCTCCGGAGGCTCCATGACGTCTTTTGAGGCTGTCTACGTGCCCGCGGACGATCTGACGGACCCGGCCGTTGTGGCCATATTCAGTTTTTTGGATTCGATAATGGTGCTGTCGCGCGAGCGTATACAGCTGGGGCTCTATCCGGCGATAGACCCGCTGCTCTCCTCCTCCTCCAACCTCGATATCGATATAGTCGGGAAGCGCCATTTCGACATAGCGCAGGATATCATAAGGACGTTTCAGAGATACGAAGAGTTGCGGCGGATCGTGCTTGTCATAGGCATCGATGAGTTGTCCGCCGGAGACCGTACGATATACGAAAGGGCGAGGAAGCTGCAGAATTTTCTGACGCAGCCTTTCTTCGTGGCCGAGGCCTATACAGGTAAGAAGGGTGAGTATGTGACCCGCGAGCAGGCTTTAGAAGGATGTGAGAGGATCCTCGGGGGGAAGGTCGATCAGAGAACGGAGGAGGAGTTCTACCTGATCGGCCCCATGCCTTTTTGACAAAGGATACGCGCCTATGGAACATAGAAAACATATAAGACTCGGGGAATTTCTGACAGGAAAGGGCCTTATCAGCGATGAAGAGCTTAAGAATGCCCTAAAGGTACAGGCTGCGACGAAAGAGCTCCTCGGGGCGATAGTCGTGAAGAGCGGCTATATCAGCGCGCGGAAACTATTGCATGCGCTGTCGGAGCATTTCGGCATTCCTCTGGTAAGATTGAAAGATAGATACATAAAATGGGATGTTGTGACGAAGTTCAGCGCTACGCTGATACTGGAGCACAGGTTCTTTCCGATCGAGTCGGATGGTATTTCAGTGACTGTCGCGGTGACGAATCCGCTGGACGTGTGGGGGTTAAAAAAATTGAACGAAGAGGCCAATGACCTCATCCCCAATATAGTCCTGGTCTCAGAAGAGGATATGGACGAGGCGATCAAGCGGTACAGGGCGTTCATTAGAGACCGTTTGGATAATATACTGTAAAAGAAAGATGATATCATGCTGAAGAGATATGATCTTGTGTTATACGAAGCTTTATTGGAGAAAGGGATGATAACCCGGGAGGCTCTCGAGCCATGCGCCGCGGAGTCGGAAAGATCGGGTGAGGCTCTTGCGCGTATCCTCGCAAAGCGCAGCCTTCTTTCCGAGAAGGATGCGCTGGTCATACTGGCCGAGAAACTTAAACTTCCGCTTGTCGATCTAAGGCGCACGGCTATCGACAAAAAAGTAATAGATAAGATCCCCGCCAAGGTCGCGATATACTACAGGTTCGTGCCGCTCGGCATCAAAGAGAGGACATTCACGATAGCGGTTTCATATCCGCTGGATATAAAAGTGCAGGATGAAATACGCACACAATTAGGCCATGATATAGAGACCGCCCTGTCGACCTCGGATGATATCGAAGAAGCTCTCAAGAAATATTACGGCGCGATGGCGGAAACGCTGGAGGGGATAGCCTCTAAAACTCCTCAGGGCCGCGCCGTTACGGCCGGCGAGGATCACGGGGAGAGCATAGAGGATCTGGAGAAGATGGCGGGGAACGCTTCCGTCATAAAATTAGTGAACCAGATAATTATAGACGCCTACAGGAGGCGGGCCACCGATATCCACCTGGAGCCGTACAGGCAGAGCGTCGCGCTGAGGTACAGGATAGACGGTATAATGTATGAGGCGAACGTGCCGCGCGAGATAATGAATTTCTTAAGCGCCATCATATCGCGCATCAAGATCATGTCCAATCTGAATATAGTCGAGCGGCGGCTTCCGCAGGACGGAAGAGCTGTCGTAAAGGTGCAGGATCAGACGCTTGACCTCAGGATATCGACGATGCCCACGCCTCACGGTGAGAGCGTAGTCATAAGAATTTTACCGACCCAGATGCTCTTCAGCCTCGAAAAGCTCGGGCTGCTGAAGCATGAACTGCGTGTTTTTGAAACGATGATCCAGAAGCCGCACGGTATAATATTCGTGACCGGCCCTACCGGAAGCGGCAAGACGACGACGCTCTACACGTGCCTTAGCAGGATAAATACGAAAGAACGCAAGATCATCACCATAGAAGACCCTATAGAATATGAGATACCGGGTATAACCCAGATACAGGTTATGCCCGAGATAGGCCTGGATTTCGCAAGAGGCCTCAGGAGCATATTGCGGCACGACCCGGACGTTATAATGGTGGGAGAGGTAAGGGACCTGGAGACGGCCGAGATAGCCATACGCGTCGCGCTGACCGGACATCTTGTATTTTCTACTCTGCATACAAATGACGCCCCCAGCGCCATCACGAGGCTTATAGATATAGGAGTAGAGCCGTACCTGATAGCGTCCAGCGTCGAGGCTTTTATAGCGCAGCGCCTCATAAGGGTCATATGCGAAGACTGCAAGTATGAGGATAAGTCCATCCCCGAAGAGCTCAAGGCACAGATAGCCTCTGACATCGGCATAAAGGCCGCCGATGTAAAGGTCTTCAGGGGCAAGGGCTGTGTCCGGTGCAATGATACGGGTTTTTTCGGCAGGACCGCGATATATGAGATACTGCTTCTCGACGATGCTATAAAGGACCTCGTGGTAAAGAAGGTATCATCGGGCGTCATAAAGAAAGCGGCGATATCAAAGGGTATGAGGGTCCTGAGACAGGACGGTTGGCGGAAGGTCATAAGCGGTATTACGACTCCGGAGGAGGTCCTTAATGTTACGAGCACGGAAGAGGTAAGCGTTCCTGAGGAGGAGCCGCGTATTTTTTCTGACAGCGCGAGTCCCCCGGAGGACTCAAAGATGGAGAGTCTCGATAAGAGAGCATATGAGCGCATAAAGAAGAAGATAAACATCAGGTTTAAGGTCTTTAAGTCAAAGGAAGATCTTGCCAAGAGCCCGGCCAGGCCGGAACACATGAGCGTTGCTAATGACATATCAGCCGGAGGCATGCGGTTCGTCTCCAGCGAAGCCATGCCGCTTGGCTCTATCCTGGAGCT
>JAPLMG010000034.1 GCA_026387165.1 Candidatus Omnitrophota bacterium | reverse complement strand
GGCGGCGGCATAGATAAAGGGACCATCTCCGTAAAACCCGCCGCGAAAGAAGATGTTGAAACTTTAAGGCTTTAGGTGTCGAAGACGGCGGTTACTCTATACTCGCCGTCTGCCCAATTCGGGAAGTCGGGGTCCGTTGGGGCCGCGCTGCTCCACTCCGTGGCAGTTATGGTCAATACGTCATTGTCGTCGAGGCCTATCTCTTGCCCGATAACGGTAGCCTTCGATATGTTAATAGTGCTTATCTCCCCGTTGTGAGCGGCAGAGCCAAACGCGAACTTCGGCGCCGGCGCCGCCGCCAGGTCTTTCAGCGCCATATCAGCGTACCTTAACCCTGCCAGAGCCGCGTAATAACCCCTGGTGGAAGACTCCTCCTGGATGACCACCTCTTTTGTTAAGTAGTATGAAGTAGTATAGAGAGCGATAGAGCTTATCAGGCAGACCAGCATAAAATAGATGGCCATAGCAAGCGCGAAGCCCTTCCCGGACCTGATATTCATTATCGGTCTCCCAGAAGCTTGACCTTTGTTTTTACAGGCACGGTAGTTCCATTCACGGTAAATTGCAGCTCAAGCGCAAGCTCTCCTGAAACATTGTTCCATGCGCCGGTCGTATTAAAAAACTGTACGTTTTGGGAGAGCAGGATGTCGCTGCGCGTAATATTGTCAGTGAGGTTATAAAAGATACGGCGCAGGTTGTTATTACTTTTCGTGCGCCGATAAATCACTCCGGAATTAGCCGGCACCCCGCCTAAGTGATGGTCCTCTATCGAGACCGCGACCGACTGATTTGCGGAATCATTAATACATGTTAAATTGCCCGTACTAAATCTGAGTATATTCGTCATGTCGCTCACCACTATTCTCGCTTCTCTGGTGGCTTCGACCCTGTCGCTTAGCAGCTTACCGAACTTTACCGTAGCCAACATTAGAGACGTGGTCATGCAGACCAATATGGAGGCTATGGTCACAGTGATCGCGAGCTCTATAAGCGTGAAGCCCTTTTGCCTTGATCTTACCAACTTACCTTAACCTCCAGGACCTTATAAGAACCTTTATCGATAACCGAATAACTTCTCGACCCCGTAAACGCGAAATCGCCCGTGGCCGGCAGAGCAGGCAGAGAAGGCAGGGGTATATTAAGGGAGGCGTCGGACGAATCTAACCAGCAGAGCCCTTCTATCGATTCTTTCGCGAAGCCGAGAGCCCTGACGGTGATACTCGATCTCAGGATAAAAAACTTATGGCAATAGCGGTAGAATTCAAGAGAGCTCACCGCGGCGATCGCTATTATCACAATGCCCAGTATAAGGTCTATCAGCGTGAAACCCGCGTTTTTTTTGGACATGGGCTCTATCTATTTTTTTGCGGTCTTTTTCTTAACCAGCTCTTTCAGCAGGTTTAATTCGGCTTTAAGCAGGGAGATCTGGAGACGCTGTTCTTCGATCCGGGCCTGTTGTTCTTTGATGGCCTCTATCAGGATGGGGGCTATTTTTTCATATTCCAGCGTCTTATATCCTTTTGGATCCGTAGCTACCAATTGCGGGAAGACGCCCTCCACTTCCTGGGCGATCATGCCGATCTTCTCTCCCGGGCCGAATCCCATCCCGGGGTATTTTTCTATGTCCCATTCATATGTGACGCCCCTTAATTTTAATAGCCTGGTAAGGGCGTTGTCGATACTTCTGATATTCTTCTTCCATCTGCGGTCCGATGATGTGCAGCCAATGGTGGTCGTTAAGGGGCCATTTATTTTGACTGTATTCAAGGCAAAATCGCCTTCAACTAATATTTCGGGCGGTGTAAAGTGGTAGACGTCGATGTAGAGCTTGTTATTTGCGGCTTCTACCATATTCGCAGAGCCGCGGCCTATGGCAACATTCCCTTCATAGGCGGAAGCGGAACTGTTCATACCCAGGGCATATTCTCCCACCACAGTGTTATTCGAGCCGATGGTGTTATGATCGAGAGCGCTCGAGCCTGCTGCGGTGTTATTGGCGCCGGTGTAGGTAGAAAAGAGAGCCCTGGACCCCACCGCGGTATTATCAGCGCCAACGTTATTAAAGAGGGCAAAAGCCCCCAACGATGTGCTTCCTACGCCAGTGTTGTATAGGGACCCGCTTCCTATTGCGGTGTTGTTAGAGCCGGTGTAGTTGCTCCAGAGGGCTTGATACCCCAGCGCTGTGTTGTAGGAGCCTGCTGTATTCTTAGCGAGGGCCCAATATCCCGCCGCGGTGTTATAAGCGCCAGTGCTATTTTTTAAGAGGGCAAAAGACCCGAGCGCGGTGTTTGTGGCGATATTTCCCGAGCCTCTTCCTATAGTAAGGCCGTTTATGTCGGAGTCGCCCTCTACGATAAGACTGCTTGGCGGTATATTTACGTCCGGAGTGGCTGCTGCGCTGAAGATCGTTTCACCGACGACGCCTTTCGTATACCTTCGGATGCCGATAGGGCTTGCCACAGTAAGTTTTTTCTCTTCAGCCGAGGCCGAAGCGGCGGCCGCCGCCAACAGCAAGATCAACAGCAATATATGTTTTTTCATGGCATCATAGCGCTTTCAACAAAAGTGTACCATATCAAAGAGCGCAAGTCAACCGCACCTCATAGTGTTGTTATAGCAATGTTAAAATGTCCTGATTGTAGCAAAGTTAAAATGTCCGGTTCTTAGGTTTGTGCTGTTAGTAGTAGTCCTTTCTCTTTTGGGGCTACTTTTTCTCTTTGTGAATAATATGCGTACTCTGAACAGATCTTGTGGCTATTCCTCCAGGGATGATCAACCGGTGGCACATTTGCCGTGCTCAGCTTGAATTTGTAGGCCTCGCGCTCCGGCTCTTTTTTCACCCTCTTCGTTATCTCTTTGAACTTAAGGACAGTGTCCTTATAGCGCATGATCATAGAGCCATCGATGTGTTCTTCGACCATCACCTTCTTGGCTCGCACATTATCCAATACCTGATAGGAAGGAAAATAGGGGAAAATAGGGACGGGAGGGGAAAATAGGGACGGGTTCATTTTTATCTATGGTTTCCGATATCAAAAAAATGAACCCGTCCCTATTTTCTACTATTTTCCTACTATTTTCATATCATACCAAACAAAGCAAGTCAACCGCACCTCGTCAGAATTTGACCTGTCCGGCTTTTTGTGATATACTCCATACGATATGCTGAATATTTCCGCAAGTTCCAAAAAAGAAAAGATAGGCCAGGAGCTGGTCAGGGCCGGGATAATCACGGCGAAACAGCTGAAGTTCGCCATAAAGGAACAGCGCA
>JAPLMG010000095.1 GCA_026387165.1 Candidatus Omnitrophota bacterium | reverse complement strand
ATATATTGAATAATATCGACGGGGTTTATGAAGTAATTCAGGGGGTTATAGAAAACAGGAAAAAGATTGTCCCCCTCACCTTAATCCTCTCCCCCTGAAGGGGGAGAGGAAATATAAGGCTATAATACTATCCCCTAGCAGAAGGTGCAGGATGAAAATATTGCTAATAAACGAACCGTTTGTGAAAGATTTTTGCCGCACACAGCGGTGGGCGGCGCGTTCGCGCGGCAGGGTATTACGCGCGCCCGACTGGCTCGCCTACGCTGCGGCGGTGCTCGAAAAGAGCGGTCACGACGCGAAGCTTCTCGACATGGTAGCCGAGGACCGGGATAAGAGTGATCTGAGACGTATCACAAGAGAGGCCCAAGCCGATTACGTAGTGCTCGACTCGACAACGCCGTCCATATATTCGGACATAGAATGCGCGCGCATAGTCAAAGAGGAGTCGAAAGCGAAAGTGATAATGGTAGGCCCTCACGTCTCCGCGCTGCCGGAGGAGACGCTTATCGAAGCGGCCGGCGCCGTGGACGTCGCGTGCGTCGGGGAGTACGATTATACGGTCAGGGATGTCGTCGAGCATTACCCTCTCCTTGCCGGGGTCGAGGGGATAGCTTATTATGACCGCGGCAAGGCCGTCAGGACCGCGCCGCGCGCCCTTATCGAAGACCTGGACGAACTACCCTTTCCGGCGTGGCGGCATCTGGATCTTATGAAATATTTTGACGGCGGCAAACTCTATCCGTATATAGATATCATCTCGGGTAGGGGATGCCCCAATGCATGCGTCTTCTGCCTCTGGCCGCAGGTAATGCACGGCACCCGCTACCGCCTGAGAAGCGCCGTGAACGTCGTGGATGAGATAGAGCGCGATATCGCGCTCTGCCCGTCTGTCGCGCGGACCGGAGAGTTCTTCTTCGAGGACGATACTTTCACGGTTAACAAAGAAAGAGCGATCGGCATATGCGAGGAGATAATGCGCCGCAACCTTAAGATAGCATTCTCCGTGAACGCGCGCGCCGATAACGCCGACCGGGAGCTTTTCCATATCATGAAAAAGGCCGGCTGCCGTGAACTTCTGGTAGGTTTCGAATCAGGGAGCCAGGTATTGCTTGACCGGATGAACAAGCACGTTACTCTGGACGTGTCGCGCCGTTTAATGGCATATGCTCTAGAGGCGGACCTGGATGTAAACGGTTGTTTCGTAATAGGCTTGCCCGGCGAGACGGAAGAGACCGCGAAAGAGACTATACGGTTCGCTCTCGGCCTGGAGCTCACCACGGCGCAGTTCTCCGGAGCGGTGCCTTATCCGGGAACATCATTTTATGATACCGCCAGAAAAGAGGGCTGGCTCAAGGCCGCCTCTTATAGTGACTGGCTCGTGGACGGGGAACAGGCGGGCATAGTATCGTACCCTCAATTATCCAGCGGCAGGATAAATCATTATGTCGATCTGGGGCTAAAAAGTTTTTATTTCAGGCCGTTGTATATTCTGAAATTTTTCGGGTCCAACAGGTCGCTGCCGGATCTTTACAGAAAGGTGAGGGGCGGAGTGAATTTTCTCTCTTATCTCTTCAACAAAAGATGACGGCGCCCCGCGTAGCCGTCGTGATCGCCGTTAAAAATGCCGCCTCCGTTATCGGTAGATGCCTTGACTCCGTGCTTTCACAGGACTTTGATGGCTACGAGGTCATCGTAGTCGATGACGGCTCGACCGATGAAACGCCCTCCATCCTTAATAAATACGCTCCGCGGATAAAGACTATCCTCGCGGGGCCGGTCGGCCCTTCGAGGGCGAGGAACCTGGCGGTGGCTTCTTCCAGCGCCGAATACGCGGCCTTTACAGACAGCGACTGCATTGTCGACAGGATGTGGCTTAAGGCGCTCATGGCGCCTTTTGCCGACAGTAAGGTGATGTCCGTAGGCGGGAGGCAGGAAGTTCCGCCGGATGATACGGAGTTCGGAAAGAAGGTCTTCGCGTTCATGAAGGCCGCCGGGTTCGTCACGGATTATGTCCGGGCAGGAAAGAGAAGTATTGTGCCGGTGGACCATAATCCCTCATGTAATGTAGCTTACAGAAGAATCGCTTTCTTAAAAGCCGGCGGTTTTCTGGAAGGGTTCTGGCCGGGGGAGGACGTGGAATTCGATTACAGGATGAAAGCGCTTGGGTCTCGGATCATGTGTAATCCGGACGCGGTCGTCTATCACTACAAGCCGCGTAACATGCGCTCGTTCACAAAAATGATGTACCGTTATGGGATAGCCCAAGGAGCTCTCGTCCGCAGATACGGCGTCTTTAGGATCGCCCAGATCCTGCCATTTTTTGCGCTGATCTCAGCGATCATCTTTTTGGCTGTATCCGCCCGGGGATTCTTTACACAGGCGCTGCTGTCGGTATTTCTCGGAATGGCCGTTCTCTTCGCGGCTGTTAAGTTCGACCCCGTCATCTTCAGCCTTTTCCTTTCGGCGGCTTTTTTATGGAATGCGGGTTTTTTCAGAGGTATGATGGTGGAATTACCAAAATGAGTGACACAGCCCGGCACCCGGTAGTGCTGATAAATCCTCCTTCTGACAGGGTAGTCGAAGAGTACGACGCGCCTTCCTACGGGCACCTTGGGCTGGCGTATCTGGCCGGCGCTCTCTCCGGCCGCGGATTGCCCTGCCTGATAGTGGACGCGAAATTAGAAAGGATGAACTACGCCGATACCATAGAATACGTCGCGCGTCTCGATCCCGTTATAATAGGCATCACCTCGTTCACTCACGAGATAAATTTGGCTGCGAGGCTCACTTGCGATATCAAGAGGCGCCTTCCCAGCGCCAGGATCGTGATGGGCGGCGTCCATGCCTCAAGCCTGCCCGAAGAAACGCTCAATCGTTTAGAGGCGGTAGATTATATCATTAAGGGAG
>JAPLMG010000241.1 GCA_026387165.1 Candidatus Omnitrophota bacterium | reverse complement strand
ACTGCCCACGCCCGCGTTTTCAGCGCGGCGCTCTACCACTGAGCTACCTCGGCATTGATTTACATCTATGTATAACTACAAAGTGTCGGCGAATCTCGCCGAAGCACTCCGCCTATTACGAATTGATTGCGGAGGCGGAGAGCTACCTCGGCGTCATAACATCACCGTCATTGAGGAGCCCTGAAAGGGCGACGAAGCAATCTGAACTTAGATTGCTTCGGGCACTAAAGTGCCCTCGCAATGACGCGGGTTTATTTTTATAACACGAAATAATGGCTTAGTCAAGGCTATTTTCCCGCCTGAGACCATCCCTATGCCCGGCGGCGGGACCCCGCCGCAAGCCAGTTAGATAGTCACAGGCGGGGATACTCGATGCCTTTCAATCTCTCGACGTAATGCTCGGCGCTGACGGCCGCTGTAGCGCCTTCACCTGCAGCTGTGACTATCTGCCTTAAGGACTTCTTTCTGACATCCCCGCATGCGAATATCCCGTCAACCGATGTGCGCATATCTTCATCGGATATTATATAGCCCTTTTCGTCAAGCTCAAGCAGCCCTTTAAATATGCCTGAATTCGGCGATAATCCTACGAGCACAAATACTCCGTCCGCCCTTATGGCCGTCTCCTCATTCGTGGATACGTTCTTGATCTTTATTCCTTCAACCCTGGCATCGCCGGTTATCCCGGTGACGACCGACTTCAGGCAGAGCTCTATCTTCTTATTCATAAGGGCCCTCTCCTGTAAAATCTTTGCGGCCCTTAGCTTATCCCGCCTGTGAACCACAGTCACTTTATTCGCGAAACGCGTCAGGAATATCGCGTCTCCTAAAGCGGTATCGCCGCCGCCCACAACCACTATATCTTTATTCTTAAAGAGCGGGCCGTCGCAGGTCGCGCAATAAGAGACGCCCCTTCCCCTTAATCTCTCTTCGCCGGGCACGCCTAAAGCATTCCAGTTCGCGCCCGTGGATATTATAACGGAAAGGGCCTTGAAGGCGTCGCCTTCGGCCGTCTCAATTACAAAAGGATCTTTTTCGTTCTTCTTTATCCCTCGACCTTGCTCGGGATAAAGCCCTGAACTTTTGTCATCCCTCGACGTTGCCCGGGACGACACTGAGCCTGTCGATGGTTCGACGTTGCTCACCATCGACCCTGAGCGAAGTCGAAAGGTCGAAGTGTCGAAGGGCTTTAATGTTATCTTCTTCACATCGCGGGTAGATATTTCAAGGCCGACGGCTTCGGCCTGCTTAAGCATCAGGTCGGCAAGCTCCGGGCCCTTCGTGCCGCGCGGAAACCCGGGGAAGTTCTCTATCAGGTCGGCCATGAGCACCTGCCCGCCGCAGATCATCTTCTCCAAGAGAAGAGCCTTCATTCTGGCGCGCGCAGAGTATATCCCCGCCGTAAGCCCGGCCGGCCCGCCCCCTATTATTATGATATCGTATATATCGCCCATTGCCTCTCTATCTCCTGGTTCTGCTTCGCCCATCAACTATCGATAGCCGGTAGGGCTACGCAGGAACAAGTCCTACGAAGCCATTCTGCGTCGCCCTTCAAATAGCAAACTCGGGTAGGGCTTTGCAGGAATGGTTCCTACGAAGCGCTACTGCCGTTAGACATTTGAAGCGCGAAGTAGAACCATACCCGAATTTTATGGTTTGAATGGCGAAGTAGACTATCTCCTTGCCGTAAATACTAATATTATCGCGCCCGCGATAAAGAAGACGGTATTCGGCAGAGATACTCCAGCCCATGGCGGCAGGGCCCCTTTGAGAGATAGCGCTATGCCGGCCAAGAATAGCCCCCAATATATCGCGAACAGTATGAGGCTTATCCCGAAACCTATCGACTTTTCGCTCCTATGCGCTCTTATGCCTAAAGGTATACCTATAAGTATCAGAACGAACGACGCTATCGACATGTTGATCTTCTTGTAGATCTCCACAAATAGCGGCGTGGGGTCTATCTTCTGCGAAACCGATCTTGCAACCTCGGCGCGCAGTTCCTTCATCGTCATCTCTCTGGCCTTCTTCTCTATCTTCTCCCTCTTCATTATCTTTGACAGATCGACCGTCATGTAGTAGGTTTTGAAATTCAGTTTATAGAAATTTTCCGGGTCCGTCGGCGCGGGCTCTTCGCTGGTGCCGTTAAATAATTTCAGCTCGAGAAGATTCTTCTCCGGGAAAGTATTTATCTCGCCCGATTCCGCGATGATCGTCCTGGTAGGCTTGCCTTCCTGCGGCTGGTATATCCTGATATTTTTGAACTTGTTCCCCTTGACCTCATAGATGAATTTGACATAATTCTCGAAACCTCTTATGAATGTCCCGGCTTCCAGATACGC
>JAPLMG010000118.1 GCA_026387165.1 Candidatus Omnitrophota bacterium | reverse complement strand
AAAATATCAATAATTGTGACACAGTCTGAATGACGACGGGAGCCGTTTACTCGCAATGACGAAGGGATGCTGCTGAGGACTGAGCTATTACAAAGAGGAGGGCCGGCGATGCGTAGAGCAAATGGTTTTACATTGATCGAGTTGATGTTAGTGGTAGTGATAATAGGCGCGCTCGCCGCAATGGTCCTGCCGCGGCTTACGGGCAGGGGCGAACAGGCTAAGATCGCCGCCGGCAAAGCGGATATCCAGACCAACATAGCCACGGCGCTAAAATTATATGAACTCGATAACGGAGCTTTTCCAAGTTCGGAAGAGGGGTTAAGCGCCCTGATGGAGAAGTCGTCTCAAGCCACTGCCTGGAACGGCCCCTACTTAGAAAGAAAACCGCTTGATCCGTGGGGAAGGGAATACAAATATAAATGTCCCGGCACCCATAGGATCGCCGATTATGATCTCTACTCTGTCGGTAAGGACGGAACGGAGAGCGCCGACGATCTAAAAAACTGGGAATGAGGACTGATGGTGCAGATAGCCGGCGGCGCGCACAGAAGAGCCTTTACCCCGTTAGAAAAGAAATATAAGAAAATGAGCCGTAATTTTCTAACGGGGTTTACGCTGATAGAGGTGATGGTTGCGACCGCGATACTGGCGGTCGGGGTGCTTTTGATATATGAGGCGCTCTTCATATCGCTGGATTCGTTCAATTATTGCCGCAGGTATCTCTACCTTGCGCCGCGGGCGGATGATATATTATGGCGGGCCGGGAACGACCTGGCCTGCTTTGGCGCGGTCGGCGCGATCGGCTCATCCGGGGAATTTAATGTTGAAAATAAACGAGTGGAATGGAGCCTGGGATACGGGGAGATCAGCTCGAAATCAAAGCTTTACAGGATAAACCTGTCCTTTCTCTGGAAAGAGGGTTCGAGAGACGCCAGATTATCGAGAAGCGGATATGCGCTGTACAGAGAGACCGAATAGCGGTTTTACGATGGTGGAATTATTGATCGTGACGGTCATCCTGGCCGTTATAGGGATGACGATGTATGCGGCCATATCCAACGGTGTCAAAATATGGAGCAAGGTCAATGAAAGAATAGGAGCCGAGGATGTCGGTATATTGTTCGAGAAATTCGAGTCCGACGCCAGGAATTGCGCGCGCATCTCCGGCATCCGGTTTTCCGGCGGCGAAGACGCCGTTCTATTCGCCAGCCTTGTGCCGAGCGCCATTCTGGGATCGAGGACAGTCGGGATGATAAGATACTCTTACGATCCCGAGGACGGCGCGATATCGAGATCGCAAAGAGATATCTTTGACATGTACGCCGATAAAGACGGGGCTGTCCGGCGCCTGCTTAAGGATGTGAAATCCGTAAAATTCAGTTATTATGTCTACTTGAAGGAAGAGAAGCAATACGGGTGGCGGGAAGAGATGCCCGGCCAAGAGATACCGCTCGCGGTAAGGATAGAAGCAGATGTCGAATGTGAAGGCAGAACCGATCGGTTCACGAAGACTGTCAGCATACCGGTCGCCGATTAACAGAAGAGGCAGTATAGTGATCCTCGTCCTGTGGTCGGTATGTTTTTTATCGGTAGTAGCTGTCGTCATCGGTTACGGGGTCCGGCAGAAGATATCATTAGTCAAGCGCTTAGATGAGTTGAGCAATCTGCGCCTTATTGCGGATGCCGGCGTGAAGAAAGCGGTTTCCGAATTGAAAATTAACCGTGATGAGTTAAAGTACAGTTTAAACAGCCCGGTAAGTAATAATGAGGGCATCTTCGGGAATATCAGGGTCGGCGACGGCGTATGCAGCGTATCGTACGAATACACCGACGAGATATCAGGGGAAAGACAGGTGCGGTACGGGGTGCTTGATGAGGAGAGCAAGATCAATATCAATACCGCGGACCGGGCGACATTAGAGCGGCTTTTCAGGGAGGCGGTCGGCTTCGATGAAATGGAATCCCAGTCTCTGGCAGCCTCGATAATCGACTGGCGCGACGAGGATAGCGAACTCTCCGTCCCGCTGGGAAGCGCGGAAGATTATTATTACAGAAACCTCCCCCATCCTTATGAGGCGAAAGACGCGCCATTCGAGGCCCTGGACGAACTTCTTCCGGTCAGGGGCATGAGCCCCGTCCTATTGGATAAGATAAAGGACTACGTTACGGTCTACGGAGACGGGATGGTAAACGTGAACACCGCCTCAAGGGTGGTTTTAATCGCAGCGGGCCTTACGCCTCTCATGGCGGACAAGATAATAAATTTTCGGTACGGCTCTGACGGCAAGATCGGGACTCAGGATGACGGTATCTTTGTATCGCAGGGCTCCATCGCGGCTACTTTAAGCCAGCGCTATAATATGAGCGTTTCGGAAATAGACT
>JAPLMG010000002.1 GCA_026387165.1 Candidatus Omnitrophota bacterium | reverse complement strand
TGTGTCATATGCAACGAAAAGATAAAGTTCGGACTTCTGCATGAAAAGGCTCTGGCGCTGGACGCCTTCTCAATAGCAACCGGCCATTACGCCGATAAAGGCTTTGATAAGAGAACAGGCAGATTTTTTTTAAGGCAAGGGCGTGACAAGGAAAAGGACCAGTCGTATTTCCTCTTCAGCCTTTCGCAGGAGCAGTTAAAATACTCCTTATTTCCTCTCTCCGATTATACCAAAGAAAAAGTGAGGGCGGCCGCGAAGAAATTTAAAATTAAGACACACAATACGGCTTCGAGCCAGGATATATGCTTTATCCAGGACCTTGATTACGCGGAATATATCAAGAAGAAGACCGGCGTCGCGATAAAAGAGGGCGATATAGTCAATAAAGAAGGAAAGGTTTTGGGTAGTCATAAAGGCATACCGTATTACACAATAGGCCAGCGCCGAGGCCTGGGGCTGGCACACAGCGAACCGTTATATGTTATCGGCATAGACAGGATCCAAAACCGCGTGATCGTCGGGGTAAAAAGAGACGTATTGAAGAAGAGTCTTTTTGCGCACCGCCTCAACTGGATAGCCATAGAGGATATAGGTAGAGATCTGCGCGTAAAGGCAAAAATACGCTACAACCATAAGAGAGAGGACGCTACTGTGTCGCGCATGGGCCGGGATCTGGTGCGCGTCGATTTCGACCTGCCGCAGGAAGCTCCGACGCCAGGCCAGGCAGTAGTCTTCTATAATAGAGGCATGGTTGTGGGTGGCGGCTGGATCAAGGAGGCGATATGATTTTTCGCATCAGCATGAAGGCGGTTACCTTGTGTCCGCCTTCCGCGGACATAAATTTCCCTCGCTTACAAGTAGGAAATTCCACGAAGCTCGGGGATTTATCGTGGAGAGCGAAGTGAAATTTGGATTGGGCATCACTCGTGTCCAAATTGTGTGGCTTTTATCGACGAGAGAATCATTTTGACATTCCAAAACTTGTCATGCCCGCGAAAGCGGGCATCCAAAAGATTCTCTCGTCGTGGATTCCCGCTTGCGCGGGAATGACATGCATATAATTTGGACAGCAATGATTGGGCATCCAAATTTATTCGGAAATAATTTGTACAAAAATTTCGCATTTACTTACCCGGCGAAATCCCCGAGCTCGATGCGGATTTCCCAGGTGTCAAAATTTTTGACGCCGCTTCAGGCGTATCCACCGCAAGTTCCGCCTGTGATAAGGGCGAAAATTACGACGCATGGAAAATAATGGAATGTGATATAATAAACGAAAGTATTGGGTATTGTGTAAAATCATAAGGATTAGAGGTTGATAACAAGAAAAAAGGAAGAGGCGCTGCGGGCGAAGATGGCGCGGTTCGGTATTAAAGAGGCCGAGCTGGAAGAGCACTTTATACGTTCGCGGGGACCGGGCGGGCAGAATGTAAATAAGGTCTCCACCGGCGTCTATCTAAAGCACATCCTAAGCGGGGTGGAGGTTAAAGCTTACAGCGAGCGCTCTCAGGCGCTGAACCGTTACGCCGCCCGCAAGATCCTCGTCAACAGGATCGAGGCCATGGTCCTGGGGCGCCAGTCAGAAGAGCGTAAGCGGATAGAAAAGATCCGGCGCCAGAAGCGCAAGCGTTCGAAGAGGGCAAAAGAGAAGATGCTTGATAATAAGAGGATGCATTCCCGGAAGAAGGGATTGCGAAAGAAAGTGGAGGGTTTTGATGTTCAGGGATAAGATAAAAGTAGTGGATTGCACAATAAGAGACGGCGGATTGATGAATAACCATAACTTTGCTCACGAATTTGTCAGGGCTGTCTACAGGGCCATATCGGAGTCCGGAATAGACTACATGGAGATCGGATATATGAACTCCAGGAGGCTCTTTTCCCCGAAGGACTACGGTAAGTGGAAATTCTGCGATGAGGACGACATGAAGAGGGCCATCGAGGGCATACCATCCAAAACGAAGCTCTCCGTCATGGTAGATGTGGACCGCGTAGATTTTAATGATGTGCCACAGAAGAAGGACTCCGTAGTCTCTATGGTGCGCGTCGCTTCGTATGTAAAGGATATAGACAAGGCGATATTCCTGGTGAATCATTTTGCCGATAAAGGGTACGAGACGACAGTGAACATAATGGCGATATCGAGGGCGCTGGATAATGAGTTGACGGAGGCGCTGCATCAGCTCGAAGAGGAGTGTAAAGCCAGGGTGATCTATATCGTCGACAGCTTCGGCGCTCTTTATCAGGAAACCGTCGAATTTCTTGTCAAGAAGTTCAAGGGTATATTGAAGACTAAAGAGATCGGCATGCACGCGCATAATAACCA
>JAPLMG010000281.1 GCA_026387165.1 Candidatus Omnitrophota bacterium | reverse complement strand
CGACAATACGAGATTTTTGTAGTTTACGACACAGCCTCACCAGTGTTTACAGAGGCGATGAGATAAAAATAGGGACTGTCCCCAGCGCGCCTATCAAGCGTAGGCGGGGACTGTCCCTATTTTTGTTGTGGAGGGCTGAGTTTTTTTGGGCGGAGACAGGATTTTGGCGAAAGGGTTCTTCTTCTTTCCGGACAGTAGTATATCTTCCAGAGTCTTTATAGGATCCATATCATTGAGCTTCGCTGTCTGCAGTATTGTCATTAAGACACTGTGATTCTGGGCGCCTGCGAGAGAGCGGTTGCCGAAGGTTATCTTTCTGAAGATAACATCGGGGCGTATCTGTTGCTCGGCGTGGTTATTGTGGGGATCGATGTCTTTTATATACAGGAAGGTAAGGATCTCGCCCTTGTGCCTGGCAAGGCGCTTAGCGAAGCGCTTTAATATCCTCCTATTGGGATTTGGGAAGGAGAAGTCTTTAAGGGAGTCGTTAAGGCGGGCTCTCTTCGTGTAATACGTTTCGTCCCATTCCTTTTTCTTATATTCCTTGTACAAGTCAATCGCGTCTTTCAGCATCTTCCCGAGCCGCCGGCAGTATCTCAATATCTCTTTATCATCATACCAGTATCCAACTACTTTTTCCAGGTCCCTGAATAGATGCGCAAGACACTTCTGCTTGGCCTTCGTTATTATCTTGTTATACGCCGACAGGAAGTCCGATATCAAAACACCCAAATAGTCTTTACCTAGAATATTCTCCACTACCTTCTGTCCGCGTCCCTTATCGATATGACTATAAGCTATTCTTTTATTTGAGAACTTCCAGAGCCAATAGTTAGAGCCGTCTACCTTCCAGCCGGTCTCATCGGCGTGGATAAAGGGGCCTTCCTTGAGCGAGGCGAGAAGCTCATCATAGATATGGAGCGATTCTTTCTTAAGTTGTTCCATGAAGCCGTCTATCGAAGAGGACGATATATTTAAGTTAAATGCCTTCCGGAATAAGGCGCTTACGTCGCGCTTCGATATCTTTACGCCGTATCTTAAAAACGCGGCGAAGGCCTTCGCTCTCGGGCCTATACGGCTGGCGGGGATCTCGTCTTGCCCCTTGGGCGAGACCACTTTCTTACAATTCTTGCAGTAATAACGGTGTTTGCGGTATAGGGTTACCTCAACTTTTGGCAGTATTATATCTTCCTGGGTGTGATCAAAGGTCTTTTCGCATTCGGATAAGTCGCTCGAGCCGCAGCATGGGCATTTGTTCAGCCTTACATCTTCGACACGATGCGGAACCTTGGGTTTTTTCCGGAACCATCCGATATGGCCAAAGAGACCGCCGCGCTTCTTTAATGGAATTTGCGGCGCCGGAGGTGTATCATCCGGCGGTTTCCTCCTGGGCTTATAGCGTTTGGATTGCAGGTCTTCGAGCTTAAACTTCAGATAGGCGTTCTCTTCTTTTAGCTTCTCGTTCTCCGCCTCAAGTGTTTTTAGCCTTAAAAGGATTTTTGGATCTCTTTATCGCTCATCTTTCTTTCGGTACCCCGCCATCAAACGCCCTAAATTCAATTCCGAGGCCTTATATATGGCGGCCTTCAATATCAGGTAGTTATTAACTAACCGTAACACTTTTCTCTCATTGGCTTTCGGGATATAGACCATCCGGTGGGATCCCTTATGATATTGGGATACGTAGAGGGAGCGGTGCTTATGGCCTTTCAGGCACCGGCAGCTTGAGCTTCCACATACCCTTTCCATAATAACGGCCGAACCGCGAATAACATCACCTAGGGCCGGCAACCGGCGTTTTTTATGTGGACGGGGTTTGTTCATCGTCATTTTCTCCTATATTACTGATATTCTATATGATATCAGTATATCATATAAAACGGCTGTTGTCAAGACGCAACAGGCGATTTTTTGATAGGAGGGTAGGGATAGTTGCTGGAAAAATGGGACAGTCCCAACCAACGCGGAATAGGTGCTTTTGGGACCTATTTTTCCATACGATGATTATGAGGCACTTCTGGTAGCCGGGATGTTACTACATCTACTTCTTATACTACTGGTCTGTTACTGAACATTAGGTTTGCGAAGCAAACCATGCCCGAAGAATCTACCAAATTTGCCACACAAATTTGGTGCCTACTGCTTGTCGCAATGCGTTGATTCAAAGTCGGAGTCATTTGGGCTAATGAATAGATCCTTCGCCCTTCGGGCTCAGGATGACAGGAGTGAATGATCTTCCTTACGCTAATCTATTACCGCAATGACGAGTCGCGATGGCTATGCAAAAGGAAAAATGGGGTCAGGTCCAATTAATGTTTGAAGGATGAGATTGCTTCGTCGGGCTTCGCCCTCCTCGCAATGACGAGTCGCGACAGCCAGACTTTAAAGTCTTCTGCCGCTACGTATGCGCTGGGGACTATCAGGAGAGTAAGCACTGTGGAAGAGATGAGGCCGCCCATGACGGTGATGGCCAAAGGACTCCATAAATTTGACCCCTCTTCTGTGCTGATAGCCATCGGAAGCAACCCTAAAAGAGTCGTTATGGTGGTCATAAGTATCGGCCTGAGCCTGTCTCTGGAAGCCATTACTATGGCTTTAAGATGCTTTATCTTCTTTTTCTGAAGCTGGTTTGCGTGATCTATTAAAAGAATGGCGTTGTTCACGACTATACCCCCCAACATCATCAGTCCGACAAAGACTCCCATTCCGACCGACTTGCCGGATGCGTACAAAGCTATGACGACTCCTATGATGGCAAGCGGCACGGAGAGCATTATTATCAGCGGCTGGGCATAAGACTCAAAGAGCGAGGCCAGCACAAGATATATCAGCACTGTGATGAGGATCAGCGTCGGCCAGACCTGATTCTGTGTGGCCACCATTGTGGGATAGTTGCCGCCCAGCCTGAAATAATACCCTTCGGGCAGTTTCAGATCGCCAAGAGCCTGCTTGGTCAACTCTGCCGCTTTAGAGAGCGGCGTCTTTCCGATATTTGCGCTCACCTGTATCATTCTCGTCTTATTTTTTCGCCATATTTCGCTGAGGCCCAACCCGTACTTGAAATCCGTGACCTGCTCGAGATAGATATTGTCCTCTTTCTTATTTGTGAGCACAAGTTTGCGCATATCTTTAAATGTCTTCCTGTATTTCTCGTCGATGCGGGCTATCGTCTCGACTTCACTTGCCTCGGTATGGAAGAGAGTCGCTCTTAAGCCCCTCATCTGCGCGTGGACCATGTCGGCAATATCCGAAACACTCATATCAAATGTGCTGGCTTTGTGCCTGTCTACTCTAAGCCCCAGCTCCGGGCGCCCCTCCCGCATCCTTATCTTCGTATCGGTAAAGCCTTTTATCGTCCCGAGCCTCGACGCCATCGATATCGCTATCTCCCTTAAGACCCCGTAATCGTAGCCAAAGAGTTCCAGTATGACCTCTTTCGTACCGACCTCCTGCTCTTCCTCAAAATATATAAAAGCCGGGCGGATCTTCTCCACTTTCGGCCTGATACCGTCTATGACCTCCGCCACCGACCGTTTCCTACCCATCAGGCCGACGAGCTCCACGTAAATCTTACTCGACCACGGCTCCACCCTCGACGAAAATGTCTTAACCTCGGGGATCTCTTTTATAAGCGATTCTACTCTCTTGACCACCGAGTCCGTAGCTTCAAGTTTCGTCCCCGTGGGCATCTCGATAAATATGGTGAATTTATTCTGCTCTGTGGTGCCTAAAAACTCCTTGCCTAATTTCATGAACAGGAAGATGGATATCAGTAGAGCGATGAATGCCAGGGTAAAGACGCGCCGCCGATTGCGCATAAAATATATTACTCCCCTTCTCTGAAGTATATAGATCTTATGCATAAAACCCGCGGTGGCGGCCTTGCCGTACCCCTTCGGTATATCCTCTATTGAAAACTTTAAGCGGGAAGCCATGAGCGGCACTACGGTGATGGCCACGAAGAGCGAGATTATCAGCGAGAACGTAACTGTCCACGCCACGCCGCCGTATAGTAGCTTTATCTCCTGCCCGACAAAGATCATGGGCAGGAAGACTATAACTGTTGTGAGCGTGGAGGCCCATATGGCTATCCAAACCGCCTCCGACCCCTCGGAGGCGGCCTGCAGGCCCGTAAGGCCCTGCTCATTCTTCTGGAGTATGCTCTCAAAAACAACTATCGAGTTATCGACGAGCATCCCGACACCAAGGGCCAGCCCGAATAGCGTCATGAAATTAATGGTTAACCCCATCGCCCACATGCAGGAAAACGTTATTATTATCGAGATCGGTATCGCGGACGTCACTATCAGCACCGGCCTCAGCTTCACTATCGCTATTGACGCTATGACCATCGCTATTAAGAGCGGATTTAAAAATTTGGCCGGCAGAAAGAGCGTAGCTATGAGGAGAGCCGCTACCAAAGCATACAATGGCTTGGTCAGCTTTATAAGAAAGAACGCCAGGACGAGCATTATGAGCGCCGCCCCCTGAAGAAGCGAGGTTCTGAGGTTGTCTATTGACTTCGCGATGAAGTCCGCCTGATTGCTCGTCACCACAAGGCTGAGATCTTTGGGCAAGATCCCTTTTATCCTATCGACCTCTTTCATTATATTGCCTGCTACCTTGATCGTATTCGCAGTGGACTCTTTCTGGATATATAAGCTTACCACCGGCCGGACGTTTACGCGCGCATATCCGGTGGGCTCTAAATAGGAGTCCAGGACATTCGCCACGTCTTTCAACCGGACTACCGTCCCATTGGGAAGCGTTGAAACGGGTATCCTCTTTACGTCGTCGATGCTTCTATAGAGGCCTATCGTTCTTATGAGATATTTCTCTTTCTCCCTGTCTATTTCTCCGGACAACAGATTGAGGTTGTTCAGCCCTATCATCGAGATGACGCGTTCGAGCGAAATATTGTATGCGGCAAGCCTGCGCTGGTCCACTTCGACCAGTATCTTGCGCTCTCTGCCGCCGGCAACTTCGACATCGGCCACGCCGTTAACTCTCTTAAGCGCCTCTTTAACATTTTCGTCTACGATCTTTCTTATATCCTCGGTCGTCCGGCGCAGGCTCGTTACAGCGATGATCATTATGGGAACATCCGAGCGCTTAAATTGCGCTATGATGGGCTTCTCGATCTCTTTCGGGAGTTTGTTCTTAACTTTCGCGAACTTTTCTCTGACCTCGAGAGCGGCGAAGTTCATATCTATGCCCGGCTCGAAACTCAAGACAACGGTTGACTCGCCCTCTTTAGATATGGAGAGCATCTCCTCGAGATGGCTCACCGTGCCGACCGCCTCCTCGACTTGTTTTGTAACGAGAGTCTCAACCTCCGTGGGAGGTATGCCGCCGCGCACCTGGATTATTATGCTTATCTCGCCAAAACTTATATTCGGGTACAATTCGACCGGAAGCTGAAGAAGCGACAGGAGCCCGATGAGGACCAGTATGGTATAGGCCATCAGCATCGTGACGGGCCGCTTGATGGAAAAGGATGGAAGACTCATTTTTTACTTCTTCTTTTTGAAAATCTTGTCGCGCGTTTCGACAAAACCCAGATACAAGGTGGGTATCACGACCAAGGTAAGGAATGTGGCCACCAACAATCCGCCCATAACTGTGATGGCCATGGGCGCGCGCAATTCCGCGCCTTCACCGCCTAAGAATGCCATGGGGGCAAGGCCCAATATCGTCGTGAGAGCCGTCATCAGTATGGGCCTCAGCCTTATTTTGCTGGCGTGTATTACGGCCTCCTTCACATTCATGCCTTTGGATATGAAGAGGTTCGTACAATCTATCAATACTATGGCGTTATTGACAACTATGCCCCCAAGTATCCCCACGCCCATGAGGACATATGCGCTGACGCTTGTGTGCGTCAACAGGAGCGCCCAGGCGACTCCTATCAAAGAGAGCGGTATGGTGAACATGATTATGAAAGGCTGCCAGAGGGATTCGAATAACGCCGCCATTATCATATATACCAGCACGAAGGCGGCTATTATGGCGTTGCGCATACTTTCAAACGAAGCCTTCATGTCTTCGGTTTCACCCGTGAGCTTGACCATGTAATTCTTTGGTATACTCAAGCCTTTTATCATCCCGCCCACGTCACTATACACGTCCTTCGTCGCCCTGTTATAGACGTTAGCATAGACAGATACTACTCTCTCCTGGTTCGTTCTTCTTATTTCGCTGGGACCCTTGCCTATTCCGAATGTCGCGACGCTCCCTAAAGGTATGCTCATGCCCATCGATGATTGTATCTGGATGCGCCCGAGCTTGTTAAAATTATTTCTGTCCTTCTCCCTCAGCCTGACGCGTATGTCATGTTCCTGCCCCTTCTCTTTGAATTTGCTCGAGACGGACCCTTTTAACGCTATGATCGCCGTCTGGGCGATATCCGAAACGGAGAGCCCGTACATAGACGCCTTATCTTTATCTATGAATATCTTGGTTTCGGGCGAAGGCTCGGCGAGATTGTTCTTGATGCCATATACCCCTTTGATCCTGCCGAGGCCGGCTTGAGCATCCTTAGTCAGGCGCTCCAGCTCTTTCAGGTCGTTGCCCTTGATCTCTATGGTAACGGGCGCCTGCGCCCCAAGCCCCGCGGTCAATACGTTCTCCTGCAGTATATACTCTATTTTTGCGCCGCCCAAGCTCGCCGCGGAAAGTCTCTCCTTTATTATCTGCACCACATCAGGGCTGCTGAGTTTTCTCTTAGCCTTCAGATTGACTATTATCTCAGCCTGATTCGAGCTTAAGCGCTCCAGAACGTGTTTCGAGGAAGACTCCTGAGTTGAGCCTACGGTAACGTTCATATTATCCACTTCCGGAATCGACGCTATGAGCTTCCCCACTTTTTCCGATAAGCTATTTGTTACCACGAGCCTTGTGCCGGCCGGCATATCTATCTTCACTACAAATTGCCCCTGGTCGACTTTCGGCATAAGCTCCTTATCCATGAAAGCGAAGAGCCCCAGCGAGGCGATAAATATTACAAGGGTTATGGTAAGATATCTCCCTTTCTTCTCCACAAATTTTATCAACATGCCTTCGTACAGCCTTCTCATCTTTGAGGCCGCCGCCGCCTTATCCATAGTAGACAGGTCGTCCTCATTCTCTACAACAACGCTCTTCCCGGCGCTGATGCCGCGCGAGGCCAATAGCGGCACTATGGTAAGAGACGCCGCTAACGACGCGAGGAGCGAGAACGTGACAGTGAGCGCAAAGTCCTTCGACACCTGGCCTATGATGCCTATGACAAATATCAGCGGCAAAAATACCACTACAGTGGTAAGTATGGATCCTGTCACAGAGATAAATACTTCATTAGCTCCTACTATCGCGGCCTCTTTTTTATCTTTACCAAGCTGTATATGCCTGAAGACATTCTCCACAACTACGATGGCGCAGTCAACGAGTGAGCCGACGCCGAATGCCAGCCCGCCTAAGGACATCATGTTTATCGAGACGTTGGAGAAGTACATGAGGGCAAAAGTTGCCATTACCGAGATCGGTATGGTGAAGGTGACTATTATGGCGCTCCAGAAGTTCCTCAAGAAATAGAAGAGCACTAAGAATACTAATATGCCGCCCTGCCACGCGGCGTCCCACACCCCTGTTATGGAGCTCTTTATGAACGTGGATTGATCGTATACGACGGCTACGCCTATATCTTTGGGAAGGTCCGCCTTCAGCTCGGAGATCTTCTTCTTTACTCTGTTTATTATTCTGACGGTATTGCCGAGCGCCTGCTTCTGGATGGATATCGAGATATTCTCATTGCCGTTGTACCTCGAATAGCTCGTCCTCTCTTTCAGGTCATCGGTGATCGTAGCCACATCTTTCAGGTATATGAGGCGCTTGTCTTTGCTGATACTGCCCTTCATGGCGCCGTCCTGCTCTGCCTGGTTTCCATACATCTCTTCGTCGGACATGCCTGAGCCTATGGATACATCCTCTATGTCACGGACCTTCTCAAATTCTCCCAGGGTCCTTATGAGATATTCGTAGAAGCTCTCTTTTATGGTGCCTGCGGGATAGTTGAGGTTGGCGCTGGATACGGCTTTTGAGACGTCTAATAGCGGTATGCGTCTCGCCTGCAGCTTATCCTGATCTATGTCGATCTTTATTTCGCGCTCAAGGCCTCCGGATATCGTAGCCGATGCCACACCCTCCACCTTTTCCAGCTCATCCTTTATCATTCTTCGCGTGAGGTCTCTTAAAGAAAGCGGTGACCGGTCGGCGGAGCTCGTTACGCTCAATATCAGTATCGGCCTGTCGAATGGGTTATACGGCAGGACTATCGGCTCTTCCGCGTCTCTGGGCAGCCTCTCCTTGACAAGATCTATCTTCTCTCTCATCCCCAGCGCCGCGAAATTTATATTCTGGCTCCATCCGAATTCGGCTATTACTAAAGAGAGCCCTTCTTTGGATATAGAGTGTATTCTCTTTACGCCGGCGACCGTTCCCACCGCCTCCTCTATGGGCTTAGTTATCAGGGTCTCTATCTCTTCGGGCGCGGCGTTAGCGTAGGGGGTGACTACTGTAAGCTGGGGATATGTTCTCTGAGGAAAAAGCTCCTGCGGAAGGAGCATTAAAGAGACCGCTCCAAAGACCATGATCCCCGTCACTATCATTATGACCGTGACGGGCCGCTCTACCGAAAACTTGGGTAAATTCATTAGTCACTCTAACCGATGATTGTATTGTGTATTGGGTATAGCGTATTGCGTTTACTCAATATGCAATACGCACGACGCAATACAAACGCGTCTCTTTACTGTTATAATATCCCCTCTTGGACCTCGGCGATCTCGACCTTGGCCTTCTCCTTAAACTCTTCCTGCACCTCGACGACCACAAGCTCGTCTTCCTGGATGCCCTTCTCCACCTCGATAAGATCTTCGGTTACATACCCGGGGGTGATCTTCCTTATCTCTATGGTGCCGTATTCGGCAGCCTTATCTTTGGGGCCGGTGGACGATTGAGGCTTCGGCTCTTCCTTCTTCTTGCCGCCAAAGATCCCGAACAAACCCTTCTTCTTGTCTTTAGCCTTGGCCTTTGTAAGAACATCTTCAGCCATTATCTTCGGCTCTTCCTTATGGATAACATATGCCAGATATTCATTCTCTTTCTTCTTCAGCGACGATGCGGGGACTACGAGCGCGTCCTTCTTTTCATAAGTTGATATGAGCGAGCGGACGAACATGCCGGGCTTCAAGATGCCTTCCTTGTTATCGAGCTCGACCTTTATCGTCTGGGTCCTGGACCTGCCCTCTATGACGGGCGATATCCTGTCGATGGCCCCGGTGAATGATTTGCCGGGATACGCGTCAACAAAGACTTCCACCTTTTGACCGAGCGCTATCTTCGGTATATCTTTCTCTATGATGTTGAACTCCGCGTAAACTTTGTCAATACTGACAAAGATTCCCGCCCTGTCACTGCCGCTAGGATTGACGTAGCTTCCCACATCCATCGTCTTCGGGCCCATAAGTCCGTTGGACATAGCGTATATGTTGGTCTTGTCAAGATCGCTCTTCGCCGATTCATACTCCAGCTTAGACTGTTCCATCTTTATAGAGCTTATCGCGCCTATATCGAATAGCTTCTGATTCTTGCTGAGCTCGACTTCGGAATATTTCAATTTCAGAAGAGCATCTTTTTGAATAAGGCTGGCTATTATATCGCCCTCCTGTATCTTTTCGCCTTCCTCAAAGTTGAAACTTTCGATTATCCCGGCAACCTGGAATTTTAATTCGATCTCCTTAAAGCCTTTTATGTTTCCCAAGGCCGGAAGAGTGTCCTTAAAGTCTATCCTCTTTATCTTGTACGCCTTCACCGCTGTAGCGTCCTCTTCAAAAGTTATGGGTCTAGACTTAGACGCTATGTCGGCCTTCTTTTTGAACAGGACCTTCTGGATATTGCCCGTCGTCCTTGCGATGACGACAAGCACTATC
>JAPLMG010000123.1 GCA_026387165.1 Candidatus Omnitrophota bacterium | reverse complement strand
TCCTGATATAAATTTACGGAAATCCGCCATTGCCTGTTTAAATGTTTCCTGATCGGACTGCCAGTCTTTGTATTGCGGCATTTGGGTGACCCACTCTTCGAATAACGCCCATCTGAGTTTCGCGGCCTCGGCTTGTTCGGGCGGTAGCCCTAAATTACCTTTTATGACCGGCTGCATGCTTGGCAGGTTGGCTTTGCCGCTGTAATTTTGTATCGGCGTCACAAGACCTGTAAGTATATTGTATTTTGAAGGGATCTGGATGCCCGCGATCTCGTAATTGACGACGCGCGTGAATATCGACTTATATGACACAGCTATTAGAGCGACGACAACTATTATTACGATCGCCGGAACAAGTATCCTTTTCACGCTTCCCTCCTCTTTCTGCTTCGCCCTTAACCATTGCATACCCCGGGGGTCTACGTCGGTTTGAATGGCGGAGTAGATCTATTTTTTGAATTCCATTTTATATAGATCGCTGTATGTGCCGGTTACCCATAAGTATTTTCCCGCCCAAACTATGCCGGTCGTCTTCTTCGCCGGAGAGCGGACCGTCCCCCGTATTTCCAGCGTCGGTTCATCTATCATGTAGATCCTGGGGGTATACCAGGAGCTCACCCACAGGTTTTTTCCGTCCCAGGCAAGCTGCGACGGCTCCGAAATATTTGTAATTGCGCGACTGCTTAGAATATTAAATTTATCATCCATCTTTAAGAGATGGAACCTGGTCCCCGTGGGGCCTCTCGTCCATGTCATTACGAAGAGGCTCGTGCCGTTCCATATCGCGCCCGCCGGATGCGCCGGCGCTACAGATACTTCATTTTCGGGCTCCATCCGGCCATTATCGATCCGGGCCGTATATATTTTTTTGGAATCCCAGTCGGTAACTATATATTTGCCGTTCTCCTTAGATGTAACTGCTTCCGTAAAGGTACCGGCCGGCTCTATCTCTCTTGTTACGGCGCCGTCTGAAGGATCGACCACCCACGTCTTTCCATTTTCGCCGTTATTTACCCATATATTCTTGCCGTCAAAGTAAAGGCCTTCGTGATACCACTTGGGTATTTTAAGCCTTGCCGATATTTTGCATGCTATCTTTTTGTTAACGCCGGCAAAGGATGTCCCGGGTAATGAAAGAACGATTATTATGGCAAATATTATCTTAAAATGTGTAATAGATCCCGCTAGAAAGCGATGTCTCATCGATAAAGTGGCCTTCCACGCTCATGAAAGTATTTTTGGTCAATTTTATACCGCATCCTATAACGGCGCCCGCGTAATATCTGGGAGGGCGGTTCTTCCTATCTATATCATTCGTCTTCTGTATCAGATTCCCGTACGACACTTTAGCGCCCGCGAAAGGAGTGACGATCCAGACATCCTTTGAAGAGATTAAGGAGAGCTGCCAGTCTTCATAGATCGCCATGCGCTTATCGCCGCTCAAGTTTCTATTGGCCGGGTGAGTGCTTGTATGCTGAAAGCCGGTTACCACGCGCACCTTATTTGCGGCATCATCCATAACCCGCAGCCTGAATCCGTAACCTCCCGCAAAGCCGTAGTTGTGCGCAACCTTGGGGTGCACTCCGCCCTTTTCTCTTACATTACCGAATCCTATCTTTCCGTCCAGTGTGAGCCAGTTAAAGACTCCGTAGGAAAGCGTATAATAGTTCTGAAGGCTTCTGACGTTTCCGTAAGAATCGGCCAGGTCATGCTTGAATATACTGTTATTTTGGTA